>JAVHWG010000258.1:0-3204 GCA_032159965.1 Mycobacterium sp. | reverse complement strand
AGTGCATCGACTAGGCGCATCGTTTGATGGGTATGCGCGTTGTCGTCGAGTTCCCCGTGGATCAGCAGTAGCTTGCCCTGAAGATTGGCGGCCAGGGTCACGTTGGAGATGGCACGCTTACCCTCCTCGCTGACGTCACCGTGGTAGTGCTCGGCCCACATCGTCAAGTTCACACCGTTGTCGTGGTTGCCGGACACTGCCACGGCGACGCCGTAAAACTCGGGGTACATCAGCAGTGCGCGGGCGGCGGCGAAACCGCCTGCGGATTGACCGGTGATCCCGACCCTGCCGGTATCGAGCCAGGGATACCGATGGCCTAGTTCACGAATCGCGGCAACGTGGTCATCCAGGGCCCCGGCATTGCCGAGATCACCGTAGGAGTGGTCGTGAAAGGCCTTGCTACGCCCGGCGGTACCGCGCCCGTCCACGGCCACCACCGCAAAGCCAAGCGCGGCATAGGCTTCCGGCTCACCGACGTGCATCTCGTTGAACGACGGACCGGCCCGATAGTTCTGCGGTCCGGGGTAGACGTGCTCGATCACCGGATAGCGCCGCTGCGGGTCGAAACCGTGCGGCCGCCACAGCAGGCCGTAGATCGGCGTCTTGCCGTCCGCGGCGGTCGTGTGGAACCGCTCGGGCGGACTCCAACCGAGCACTTCCAGCGCTGCCACGCCCGGAGATTCGAGTTCGACCAAGACCTGCCCGTCGCCATCGAGGACCTCCGAGCGGGGCGGTTGGCTTGAGGTGGACGCCCGGTCGACGAGGTAGCCCCCCTCGGGTGGACTGACCGCGTCGTGGTCGAAGCCGTCGTCGGTCAGTCGGGTAAAGCCGTTGCCGTCGAAACCAATCCGGCAGATTTGCCGCACATAGGGATCATGCTCGACGAGCCCGGCCGCAAGAAACCACACCTGCCGCCGGTCTTCGTCGACCCACAGCAGCCGGTGTACCAGCCACTGCCCCATGGTGACCTGACCAACCTGTTGCCCGTCGGCCGAGTAGAGGTAGAGATGTCCCCACCCGTCGCGCTGCGACCACCACAGGATCTGGCCGTTCTCCAGCACCCGCACCATCTGCGGATCCCCGAGCTGAGGAGTCGGGTCGACGCGGGTCTCGCCGGTCTCGCTGATCAACGTGGTGGTGACACCGGTGCTTGGGTCGAGGCGACGTAGCTCCAACGTCCGGGCATCGCGCGACTGGTGCAGGAAGTGCACCGCCTCCCCGGATTTGCCCGACCACCAGGCGTAGACGATGGCGGTCGGGTGCGTGATCGTCATCGCCTCGTCCTGCTGTCGGACGATGGTGCGGTCGCGGACGTCCACGATGTTCCAGGACATCGTCGCCTGCGCCTCTTCCCCGGGCATCGGATAGCGGGTGCGGTGTTCCACCGGGCGGCCACCATCGGGGGGAGAAGATTCGACGAGAACCAGCTCGGGCAGATTGCGTTGGTCGATGCGCTGCACCAGGAGTCGGGTCGAGTCCAGCGACCACGAGACGTGGAATAGCGGTGGCAGACCAAGCATGCGCATCAACGCCCGCATACCGCTGGCATCGGGCAGTCCGCCGTAGTCGAAATCCGGCTCGGCGTCGTCGGTGAGCGCGAACTCCTGCTTACCCTCCCGAGACCGGACCCAGATGTTGCCGTCGCGGCGGAACGCCACCCACGATTCGTCCGGGGACACCACGTCGCCGAACGGAGATGGTTGGTCGTCGTCGAGCTGTACGCACGTTCCCAAGCTGTCCGACCACTCCCACCTCGATCCGAATGCGTTGAACCGCAACGACTCGCCGATCTCTGTTGCGGTGATCGGCAGATCCCCCGCACTCACTGCGTGGCCAGACGCTACGGACAGCGCGGCGGCCAACCGGTCGTGGTCGAACGCGTCGCCGCGGCTGCCCTCATCGGGATCCGCGACGACGAAGCGCGAGCCCATCTGGTACCAGAATCGTTTTCCCTCCGAAAACCATTGTGGTTGTAGTGAACTCCCGGGCATCCTGCGCGCCCGGTACGGGGCGAGCATCTGTTCGGCCCGCGCGTAGTCGGCATCGGTTAGGTGCACTGTGGTCTGTGTCGTGTCGTTGGGCGTCACGACTCCACATGCAACACCGTGACGTCGCGGCACAGTCAAGTGCTTGACCACGCCGCAGCGTCAAGGTTTCTACTGGTCGCATGCCGCCGGGCGATCGTCTACCTCTGCTCGCACTTCCTGAGCCTGCTCGGCAACGGGCTCGTCGCCGTCGCGTTGCCGCTGATCGTCCTAAAGGCCGGCCTGAGCCCGCTAAGTCTGGGGGCCGTCTCGATCGCGACGGCGGTACCCGCGCTACTCGTCGGCCTGTACGCCGGTGTCCTGCTGGACCGGGTCAATCGCCGGTCGTGCTCGATGGTCTCCGATGTCGTCTCAGCTGGCGCGGTCGCCGCCATCCCGGTGGTCGACCTGCTGTGGGGTTTTGAACCTGTGGTGGTTCGTCGCGCTCGCGATCGTCGGCTCGTTCGGCGACGTCCCCGGGATGACCGCCCGGCAGGTGCTGGTCCCGGCGGTGGCCCGGCACACCGGCGTGCCGCTGCAACGACTGGTGAGTCTGCGCCAAATGACGACCTCGTTGGCACTGGTCATCGGACCCGCGGCCGCAGGCACCTTACTGGCGCTGTTCGACGGCACCGCCGTCCTACTCGTCACCGCGGGGACTTCCGGTGCCGCAGCATTGCTCGGCGTCGCGATCCCGCACCGCGTCGGTCGCATCGACACCGCACCCGTTCAGCGGACCTCGGTGTGGGCGCAGGTTGGGGCAGGGGTTGCGGTGCTGCGCGGCAACCGGTTCCTGACCGGCACGGTTGCTCTCACGGTCGGAATGGCGGTGGTGTTGGGCGGGCTGCAGGGTCTGGTGCTCCCGCTGTACTTCAGCCTCGGTTCCCGTCCTGACCTGCTCGGGTTCGTCCTGACGGTGCTCGCGATCGGAATGCTCGCCGGGACGGGTACTTTCGCGCTTGTCGGCGCGAGGGGGCCGCGCCGCTTCTGGATGATCGCCGCACTTGTCGGAACGACGGTCGGGTTCGTGCTGATTGCGACGCTGGCCTCGCCGGCCGTGGTGTTCGCCGGTGCCGCACTCGTGGGTGTGTCCGTCGCCGTGCAGGGAACCGTGATCGGCGTGTCGCAGGCCGAACGCATTCCGGATGACGTCCGCGGTCGGGTGCTCAGCCTGCAGAAC
>JAVHWG010000236.1:0-4044 GCA_032159965.1 Mycobacterium sp. | reverse complement strand
CGCAAGTACGTCTCTAAACCCCGCGCTCGACGGGCAGCAGCCCACGGTCGACGGCGCTGACCAGTGCGGCGTGGTCGGCCTCGGTCTGATCGGCGTAGCGCCGGGCGAACTTGCCCAGTGCCTTGTCAACCCGGTCGGATCTGCCCATGTAGCCGGCGATCATCGATGCGCCGCTGGTTCTCGCGTGCCCCTTGGCGAGCAGCTGACCCACCACTCCGGCGTAGTCAGTTAGCGCGGGTGCATCTATTGCGTCTAACGGTATGCGCCCCTTCATATTTCGGAACTGCCTCACGTAGTATTGGAGGCCATCCATCGTGGTCCATCCCAACAATGGGTCGCTCACCGTCTGCAGCGATTGTTGGTATTCCACGACCCGCTGCCCCTGATGCGCGTGCCATGCCGACTCACCATGCACGTAACGAGCAAGCACCGACCGGCGAGCTTGCTTGAGCTGTAGGAAAACAACGTCCTCGTCCGATGAACCCTCCAACAACGCCACGTAGGCGCGCAGGCCGACACTGCCCACGCCGACGACCTTGTGTGCGGCATCAAGCAACGTGTAGCCGCCGAGAACGCGTCGCCAGTACGAGGGCAGGGTTTCGAGATACGCGTCGAGTGCCTCCGCCAGTAACTCTGATTCACGCGACGGAAGCCGCGTGATCAGGGGTGGCTCTTCGACAATCTTGCGCTCGCCGTTCACTTCATGAGTGAAGCGCGGCAGCGCCCGGTCGCCCGTGCGGTGGCGCGCTCGCTTGGCCGACCGTGCGACCTGCTTGCTGAGCGGGCCCGCCGTCTCGGCTGCCAGCTGATCGACATCGAGACGAATGAAAGACCTTGTGAACAAAGGTAGTTCGGCGAGCCGCCGCAATTCTTGACGGTACGAGGTCACACAGGACCGCACCGCGTTGCCGCAGTGGTCTTCCGACGTCCCGTTGTGGCGCCCGGCCACCCAGATACTTGCGGCCAGCCGCCGCAGGTCCCACTCCCAGCCGCCTGGGTGTGCCTCGTCGAAATCGTTGAGGTCGATCACCAGGTCCCGCTCGGGAGATGCGTAGAACCCGAAGTTGCCGAGGTGCGAGTCGCCGCACACCACGGGCGTGATTCCCGTTGCCGGCAAATGCGCGACGTCCTCGGCCATCACCACCGCTGTTCCGCGCAGAAATCCGTACGGCGAGTCGACCATGCGGCCGACCCGGATCGGGATGAGGTGGTCGACCCTGCCCTGGTGACTGACGTTGATGAGTTCGACGGGGTCGGGACGATCAGATGGCGCCGTCCAGTCCGCTAGCGACTTGCGCGGCACCCGCTTGCGCAAGCTCTTGCCAAGGGCATAGCGCTCGGCCCGGGTTACCGGTCGCTGCCGCAACGACCGATACGCAGTGCCGTCGGCATCGGCGAGAACCGTGTGCTCGCTAGAAGTTGCGGCGCCATCCATATCGGCTGAATACCCCGTTCGCCGGCAATAGTCCAGTGGCTGCGCGGCTTCATAGCCCGTCAGCCCACAAGTTTCAGCGGTCCTGCCCGATGAAACATCGGGTTCGGTTGCCACGCCCAGTCGGGGTGTTGCTGGTCGAAGTCGTGCGCGGCCCGGATTGCCTTGAAGACACCAGCGGGGTCTGCGTCGTAAGGCCCGGACGACCACGCTGCGTTCGCCTCGATGACGAGCGGTTGACCTGACCGTGTCACCCCGATGTCCAGCACGAATCCGGGCGGAACGGGCACATCGTCCAAGACGTCGCGGACGACCCGCCTCATCTTGTCGAGCCAGTCGGCTCTGCTCCACGCGTTCTCGGAACTCGACATGGTGTGGGCGAATTGCTCACTGCCCCAAATCATGTCGTCGATCCGGTAGTACGACCACGCGACGATCTGCCCGAACGCGATGAAAAAGCGGACCTCGGCAAAGAACTCCACCACACCCTGCACCTGAATCAGAGTGTCCGGTGGCAGGTGGAACTGGCGCAGATTGGAGGCCAGGTACCTGCCGCCGAACACCCGCGCCTCGAAGCCCTCGAGCTTGGCCTCGGCGAGTTTGACGAACACGGGGGCGTCGATTTGACCGTCGGTCCAGGTGTGGAGCGCCTGGGTGACCACGGACCGCCCCCGGTACCTCGATGGCAGACGATCAAGCCAGTACGGCCCGCAACTCATCAGTGGTAGGTCCACGCCAGCCTTCCGCGCCGAAGCCACCCATGCTCCTGGCGCCCACCACACCGTCTCAGGGGCGGTGTTGGGATCGATGCCGAAGCCGAAGTCCTGGACGGCGCCGAAGGACGCGAACTTTTCGGCCAGCCAGTTCTTGTGCGTGACAATCCGGAAAGGCCGCCCGGACGTGGTGACCTGCTCCCCCGGCATGGCGTCCATTCCAGGAGGCTAGCCCTGCCCGAGCGTGCTGATTGGACCAATTATGCGTTGCGGTTCGCCTCCCGATCGGAGGTGATTATTTGGTTCAATGCCCAATCATGCTGAACAGCAGTGGGTTTAGACCACCGCCTCTGCGAGTGGCCCATCGGCGCGGTGACCATCATAGTGTCGCCGGCCGCGCTGCTCGCGATGGCCCCAGCGATAGGTGACCCAGCGGCCGAGGACGTCGAGGCGAGCTTTGGTGACCGATTCATCCGAGTCCTGCGTCGCGCATCGCGTCCCGCGTTAGTCTTTGCCGATGATCGCGGGCGATATAGCGCCTGACTTCACTCTGTACGACCACACCGGTCGGCCTCGGACACTGTCTGCGCTCCTGTCCGACGGGCCGGTTGTGCTGTTCTTCTTCCCGATAGCCTCCTCCCCGATCTGTACCGCCCAGGCTTGTCATTTTCGGGACCTGAGCAGCGAGTTCGCAGCGGTGGGCGCCCAGCGGGTGGGCATCAGCACCGACACCGTCGACCGGCAGGCCCACTTCGCCCAACAGCGCTCGTTCGACTATCCGCTGCTCTCCGACGCGGACGGCGTGGTGTCCGAGATGTTCGGGGTGCGCCGAGGCAGGCTTGCCAAGCTGCGTAAATCCGTCGTGGCGCGTGAGGCGGCCCAGCGCAGCCGCCACACTCGGCGCCGTGGCCTGCTGGGCCGGCTGATGCCCGTAAAGCGGACCACATTCGTCATCGACACCGACCGCACCGTACTCAAGGTTGTCTCCAGCGAGGTGCGCGCATCGGTGCACGCCGACCAGACGTTGCGGTTCTTGCAGAACCACAACGTGCCGCATCGTTCGGCAAATGTCCGGGAGAAGCACACCGACGTGCATCAGCAGCCGGAGGACAAGGGCGGACCGGTCGGCGACTGGTTCACAGAACCGGAAACCGCGGACGAGCCCAGCCTGGTCCGGCCATACACGTGGACGGCGGGCCGTACCGACTCTGGTGTCGAACTGCCACTCGAGGCTTCGGTCGAAGCAGCGGTCAACACCACAGCGAAGTCGCCGCGCTGGCCGAAAAACGATGTGCGGGGCCAAATCCTGAGATATTGCGTTCATAGCGTCTCGGTCGCAGAGATCGCCGCTGAATTGTCCTTGCCGCTCGGTGCGACGCGGTTTCTGGTCGGCGACCTGGTGACACAGGGTTATTTGCGAGTGCACGCCCTCTCCGGCGACTCGACCACAATCGACGAACGACGTGAACTGATAAGAAGGACCCTCAGCGGCCTACGGGCACTCTGAGGGATACAGCGCCGCCTCGACGAAGTTCGTTATCTCCGGCGGGTTCGCGGCCGGCAAAGATGACCCGACTCGCCCCCCGTCAGAACCGTAAGCAAACGGCGCCCTGAAGGCACCACTGGCAGGCACAGCGGCGGCGACTATATCAGTGCCCCCGTGCTGGCCGACGCGGCCGCGGTCGCCACGACGTGAGCGGAGCCGGGGATAGCCCAATCGTGCCGGCCGGTATCGGGGTGCGCCGCGGCCCGGATATGATAAACATCATCAATGACCTGCGGTAATAACGCGAAATGCCGTCATGATTGCGTACTGCAAGCTACGCTCCATCTGCGGTGCCGTTAATTTGCTGCCCTCTTTCTAAGCGGCGCGTTCGCGCTGAATCAATGCCAGCTGCG
>JAVHWG010000172.1:0-10033 GCA_032159965.1 Mycobacterium sp. | reverse complement strand
CCGTGACATGCTGCACACGGGTGCGCAGAGAACTACTCTCGGAATCGGCGCTCGGCAGCTCCGGATGAAAGCCGCTTCCATTCACGATATTTCAGGTGCTTTCTACTCGGGTATGTAGGCGAACGTGTCCGGGTTCGGCCCGGTCCTTCCCGACTCGCCTCTGTCGAGCGCCGAGATCGCACTGATGTCGGAACCGGCAAGCTCGAAGTCGAAGATGTCGAAGTTGGATTTCATCCGATCCAGAGAGACTGTCTTGGGGAAGACGATGTCACCCCGCTGGATGTGCCAGCGCAGTACGACCTGTGCAGGGGTCTTGCCGAGGCTGCGAGCGATCCGTTCGATCACGGGATCGTCAAGCACCTTGCCCTGCGCGATCGGCGACCATGCCTCGGTCCCAATGCGGAGATGTCTGTCGTAGGTGCGAACCTGGTCGTTGGTCAAGTACGGATGGACCTCCACCTGGTTGACGGCCGGGATCGCCGTGGAATTCTTTACCAGCTCTTCGAGATGAGCGGGCTGGAAGTTCGACACCCCGATACTACGGGCGCGCCCTTCGGCGGCGAACTCTTCGAGGACATGCCAGGTCGAGACAAAGTCACCGTCGTAGAGGGTGGGCAGCGGCCAGTGAATCAAGAACAGGTCGACGTAATCGGAGCCGAGAGCCATCAATGTGTCGTCGAACGCATGGCGTGCGTCATCGGGCCTATGAAAGCCGTTGTTGAGCTTGCTTGTGACGAAGACGTCGGCGCGGTCCATGCCGGCGTCGCGGATGCCCTGGCCCACTTCCCTTTCGTTGCCATACATCTCGGCAGTGTCGATGTGCCGATAGCCGATCCCCAACGCCGCCCTGACGGCGGCGGCGGTTTGCTCGGGAGCGATCTGGAAGACACCGAAGCCAAGCTGCGGGATCTGCGCGCCGTCGTTGAGTTCGATCACGGGAACGTTTGACATGTCCTAACTCCTTCAGTTGGGGCCTTAACGAACGTGCGGTTTTCAAGAACTGACGCTCGATCACACTTGTCGCCATGAGGGCTGCGAAGGGTCGACCAAGCGAATGTCCACCGGCCCAAGGCCGAAGATCGCAATCACAGCGGGGGCGCGCTGACCATGTGGCACTCCGTCGTAATGCGGAGTCCTTGCCGTGCGCTTCACATATCCACCGGCACCGACCGGAACAGCATCCTGGGGCGCGAGGTCTGTGCCGCTGTTGACCCACCAGGTGCCGGACACCACAACGCAGATCCGGTCGGTGACATAGGTATGGGGTGCACTGAACCAGCCCGGATTCCATCTCATCATCACCAGATAGGGGCCCGCCTCGTCGAGATCGCCATAAAGCATCGCCATTTCGCCACTGCCCGCCGGGAGGTTCCCCCACGCCTGAAACGAGATCCGATCGAAGGGAAGAACGAATGTTTCATCCGGATCGGGAGGCGCAGCATTAGCGACCGCGAGCGAGCCCAGGCCCACACCGCCTGCGACGCTCTCACAACCGGCGACCGCGGCCATCAGCAAGGGCGCAGCAAGCAATCTCCGTCTGTCCATGTTCATTCGCCGGGTACACACCTCTACCGATTGTCGATTGCTCCCATTCCCATCCTTCCGCGTGATGAGGCAGAAGTCTTGACCGCTAACGCCATTCGACGGTTACCGCTAGCTGCAATCCCGTGGCGGCCACACGCTATTCGTCACGCACACCACATTCCCGCTATCGGGAAGCGGGTTGTCTGCTAGCTGCAAACCTGGTCAACAAATGTTCCTGAGAGGCGACCGCCGCCTTACTATCCAGGCATGCCACAGGCCGCGGGCCTATTCAAGCGAATGCTAGAGCAGTTGCGCACCGAGGATCCGGAGCGCGACGCGCTGCGACGCGCCGCGCGCGCGGCCATCACCGTTCCGGGGGCGGCGGCATTCGCCCACATCGTCGCGCCCGGCACAGAGGCGCCGTTGTACACACTGCTCGGCGCGTTCTGGTTGATGGTGATTGTCGACTTTCCCGGCAATCGGCAGAACCGTGCGGTCGCATACCTCGGTCTGGGTCTGAACGGGATCATCCTGTTAACGCTCGGAACCCTTGTCGCGCCCATCCCCTGGCTCGCCGTCACGCTGATGTTTGTCCTCGGCGTGGCGGTAACACTTGCCGGCGTGGTCAGCGCGACGGCGTCGGCGGGCCAGCGGGCGACCCTGTTTTTCTACGTGTGGCCCGTGTGCACACCCGTCGGGCACCTCGATGAGCGACTGCTGGGCTGGGTCATCGCTTTGGCGATCTGCATTCCGGCCGCGCTCCTCGTCATGCCGCCAAGACACCACGGAGAGCTGCGCCGCCATGCGGCACAGGTGTGCAGTGCGCTGGCCGACCGGCTCGAAGAAGCCGGCTCACCGGCGGAGGTGTCCTCCGCAATGGACGCGCTGAGAACCAACTTCCTTGCCGCCAGCTTCCGACCCGTCGGACTTACTGCCGGCAGCCGGGCACTGGTACGCGTAGTCGATCAGCTGGAGGTCGTCGCCGAACTCCTTCGCGACGACACCATGGCGGCGTTGGGGTCGATGAAGCAGCCATCTATCAACGTCTTGCGCTGTTGTGCAAGGGTTCTCGACGTTTCCCGGCTCCCTCACCGCACGGCCGATCGGGTCGAACTAGAAGTCGCTCTCACCGAGTTGCGGACGGCAGCGCGTGGCCGCTACCGCGACGACCTCCACCAGATGCTTGATGAGCCCGGCGCTGCCGCTGCCGTGTTGGTGGCCCGCGACCTGCTGAGTCGCCGCGCCGTTGCGACAACGATCGGCCTCATCGGCAGCATCATCGGCGGCGCCGCGGCCGCCGACGCTCGGCCGGTGTGGGCCCGCGCCCTGGGTCTACGGCTACCCACCACCAGAACTGCCGACCGCTTGCTGTCCGAGACGGCAGCTCTCGCCTCCATCCCCTCCGGCTTCGTGGCCACCCGGTCGGTCGCGGCCCGCAACAGCGTGCGCACCGGCGTCGGACTGGCGCTGGCCGTCGCCGTCACCCACCTGTTCCCCGTGCAGCACGGATTCTGGGTAGTGCTCGGCGCCATGGCGGTGCTGGGCAGCAGCGCGCTGAGCACGGGGACGAAAGTGGTTCAGGCAGTGGTCGGCACCGCCATCGGAGTGACGGGGGGCGCACTGCTTATCGCTGCCTTCGGGGTGGCCCCCGCCGTGCTGTGGTCGCTGTTGCCGATCGCGGTGCTCGGCGCCGCATACCTGCCGCGGCTCTCGTTCATCGCTGGTCAGGCGGTGATGGCGATGACTGTGCTGATCATCCTCAATCTCAACGCACCGACCGGCTGGCAGATTGGCTTGCTGCGCATCGAAGACGTCGCGATGGGTGCCGGAGTCGGGATCGTGGTTTCGCTGCTTCTCTGGCCGAGGGGCGCCACCGCGGCGGTCTCAGCGGTGCTCGACACCGCGCTCGACGCGTATTCGCGCTACCTGAAGGCGGCCGTGCGACGCGTGACCGGTGACACGCCTCAGGAGACAGTGGAGACATTGAGTCTCAACGCGGTGGTGGTCAGCCGAACCGTGGATGATGCCGTGCGTCATTACCTTTCGGAGACCGGCAGCGAGGCCGACCTGCGGACGCCGGTCATCAGGGCGGCAAACCGCGCCACCCGACTGCGTGTTGCTGCGGACGTCATCGCCGACATCAGAACACTGCCGCCGCCGTCGTCCTATCTGAGGGCGCGCACAGTGTTGGAAGAGCACGCCGACTCGGTATCGCAATACCTCGCCGGAGGCGGCGACAAAACATGGCGTCCGATCACCGACGAGTTCGTGCCGGCGCTGCGCGCTGAGTTCACTGATGACGCAGACGCGATCACTGCCGGGATGCCGCTTGTTGCAATCGCGGCCAACCTCGGCGCGCTCGAGCTGATGTACCCGCCGCCCACCACCTCTACAACCTGACACCTGAGCGAGCATGAAAACTTGCTCATGTCCTCCCCCAGACCCCAACCGCTCGACTCGTGGCACATGTTGCTGCAGTCCGGCAGATTGTTCGTACCGAATGCCCGAGCGAACAGCTGCAGCAGGAACGCCGCCTCGTTGTTCAGCCGGCCAGACGTGTAGAAGAGCGCCTCGTCCGGAGAGTCAAGCGAGTGCAGTTCAGCGGACAGAACATTGAACGCTTCGTCCCAGCCGATCGGTTCGTAATAGATCGACTTGGGCCGCTTGATCATTGGCTCGGTAAGCCGGCCCTGCTGGTTGAGCCACAAGTCTGACGTGCCTGCCAGCTCCGTGACGGAGTGCTTCCGAAAAAATTCCCGCGTGACGCGACGGGTGGTCGCATCGTCGGTGATGTGCTTGGCGCCATTCTCGCAGTACTCGTTGAGGTGCCGCTGTTCCGGCGCGGGCTCCGGCCACGCGCACCCTGGGCAGTCAATGCCGTTGGCCTGGTTGATATTCAGCAGGGTGATAGCGGTCCGCCGCAGAGATGTCTCTTCTAGCGAGTATTGGAGGGCATGCTTGACCGCCGACACTCCAGTGGCCCATTGCTTGGGCGGCGAAACTTTCAGGTCCTCGTCGCCGGGTTCGTCAACTCCGGTCATTTTCGTACCCATCTGTGCAGAGCACCACCATATCCCTTGCGGAGCCAGGCCCGGCCGTGGATGCCCAGGTATTTGGGCGCCCAATGCCAGCCCAATGCGATTGCCGGCATCAACCTCGCGGGTAATCGCTGCGGTTGGAGAAACGGATGTCGAGGCTGCGCAAGTAGGTGTGCAACCCCGCGTCCTGGACCGGGATCAGGTGCGCAGGCGCACCTGATTCGTTGAAGTGGGCGTGCCACATCCCCGGTGGGGTGACAAACGCGCCACCCGCCTGCCAGTCCACCCGGGTCGGATCGACAATCTTGCCCTGTTCGACCCGTGTGCCCAACAACGAGTAGCAGCCCGGCTGGGCATCCAGAATCAAGTCGAGCGCCACCGACTGATGCCGGTGCGGCAGCTGCTGCTGACGGGGCGGCAGCACTCCGAACATCGCCCACAGTACGTGGGTGATGGTCAGCGTCTGCTCCTCTTCGGCGTTGGCCAACAGCACGCTGACGCGGCTCTTGTCGTTGGCCCCGGGCCGTGAGGCGATGTCCTCTAGCTTGGCCACCGCATCAGCGCGGCGAAACTTGGTCGCCCGGAACCTCGGTTGGTCGGCGTTCGCACCCAAATAGCGCAGCAGCGGCTCATCGTGCACCCAGTACATCGCTGTCTCGGCGTCGGCGTAGAACACCGGGCGCGCGCCGGCCGGCAGCGTCAAGAAGTCACCCTTCTCAAACCGGACCAGTCGGCCGTTGACCGCCGCGAAACCCCGCCCGTAGAGGACGTAGTACAGCTGCGACGTGGCATTCGCTCGGGTGTCAATCTGCTCACCAGCACGGATGCGCACGAAGTTGGCCAACAACGCGGGACTGGTTGCCTCCCCTGCCTTCAGCCCAAGCTCGGTGGAAAGATCCAGCGGTACAACCCCGGTGGGCTCCTCCGCGTACAACTCGGGACCGAAACGGATCACCGGCACCGTAGGAGTGAATCCCGAGCCGATCGGATTGGCCGCCTGCGAGTACTCGAAATACCTTGCATCCTCGGCCCATTCCTCAAACCGACCCTCGAAGCCATACTCGGCCACATTGGTCATAGGCGCCGGGACAGTCGGGTCGACATTGACCGATCCCACCAACGCATGGGATGCCGCTATAGACATTCTGTTCTCCTCTCGATCCGTCGAAAACCACAATCGCGATGCGCGAAGCCGATGTCGTGACGGCACTCAGAGATCCCTGTCGCGCAGTGCAGCCCACTGTTCGCAATGACGCTGACCCCACTCCAAAATCATGCCGCGAGACCCGCGCACGACAGCACTATCGTCGTCGCCATGATTTGACCTCTATGAGTGAACCAACCCCTGCGATCGCCAGTCGCCATCCGCATAACCGAGGTCTGTGACCCGCAGCCAATGGCATGTTCTGACATGGGACTACATTTGCATCGACGACTTCCAAAGTCGTCAATGCTGCCGCCAAATCCCCCTTCCCCCAAGCCGCAGCGCCCGGATTGCTGCTACCTGGAAGAAGCGCCTGCCAGATCCTTTGGCGGTGGTGGACTGGCGCCCGATCGATCACGGGATGAAGGTCGGCGGCGTCACGCTGACGGTTGGCTGCGGATTCCTACTAGCAGGGCGCCTTGACGGCCGCCAGCGCCAATGACGACCACTCATCCGAATGCGAAGCTGGTGTTTGAGTCCATCTGTGACTCGCTACCAGTTAAAGGAGCGCCGAGATGACTATCCGGCTGAGCTATCTCACAACAGTTTTCGCGACTGGTGCTGCCGTGGCGACTATCGCCCTCGCGCCGACAGCCATGGCCGACGATACGACCGGACCAGACCCGGCCACGCAATCCTGCAATACAGGCAGCCACACGATGTGCGAAACGCCGGGCAATGTGCAGATCAACGACTCCCCTGGCCCCGTCCAATACGCGCCTCAGTATCCCTACTTTGAGGGCTAGTTCGACGGTGCCCATCGCGGCGGCCATCGGTAATGGGGCATCCACCGCAACGCGCCAGCGCCTGCGCCGCGATTCCCGGGCGCTCGGAATAAGGAGTGGCTTGTGCTCTTTCGTCAACTGGAGTATTTCGTCGCTGTCGCAAGAGAGAGACACTTCGCCCGGGCGGCGGAGGCCTGTTACGTGTCGCAGCCGGCACTTTCGGCGTCGATCGGCAAGCTCGAGAAGGAGCTGAACGTCACGCTGATCAACCGCGGGCGCAGCTACGAGGGCCTGACACCAGAGGGTGAACGGCTCGTCGGATGGGCACGACGGATCCTCGCCGAGCACGAGGCGTTCAAGGCAGAGGTGACCGCCGTTCAGTCGGGTATCACCGGGACGCTGCGACTGGGGACGGAACCGACAGCATCGACAACCCAAGCTCTTCCCGTGGCCGCATTCTGCGCGGCGCACCCACTCGCCAAAGTGCAAGTCAACTCCCGGTTGTCGACGACGGAGCTGTCCCGGCAGTTGCTCGATTTCGAACTGGACGCCGCCATTGCGCATTTCGCTCCGGAGGACCGGACCGGCTTGCACGTGGAGCCGCTGTACGAAGAGAAGTTTGTTGTACTTGTGCCCGGCGACCTGCCGTTGCCCGAGAGCGACGTCATGACATGGGCCGACGCGGCACAGTTGCCGCTTGCGTTGCTGACGCCGGACATGAGGATTCGCCAAGTAATCGATAAGGCGTTCGTGGAAAGCGGGGCGATCGTGACCCCACAGGTGGAAACTGACTCCGTCGCTTCTCTCTATGCCGAAGTGGGCGTGGGAGCCTGGGCGAGCATCGTCCCACACACGTGGTTACGCGCGATGCCGGTAGTTGGCCGGGCACGGGCGGTTCGTTTGGTCGCACCGGACGCCGGCGCTCAGATCTCTGTCGCCACGCACGCAGCGAGCCCAGGTTCGGTCGTAGCCCGCGCGTTCATGGCCGCAGTCCAGGGGCTGTCGATGGATGAGTTCTTCGACGAGCCGATGTCAACCGAGCTGATGCTCAGGTGAAACCGGACGCCAACCGCTAGTTTGCGTACTGCTCGTGCACCACTCGTCGGTCGAGCGCGCCCTTGGCGGTGTGTGGCAAAGCATCGACGACGATAAGCGTTTCAGGTACTTCGAAGGGCGAGAGCCCATTCCGGCATTCCCGCAAGATCTGATCGGGCCCGACTCGGTCGGCCTGCGACACGACCACCGCGGCGCCGACGCGTTCGCCGTAGGTTGCGTCGGAAATCGCGAACACAGCCGCCTCGACGACACCAGTACACCTGGCGAGAATTGACTCGACGTGCTCGGGCGAGATTTTCTCGCCCGCACGGATGATGAGGTTCTTTATGCGACCGGTGAGAAACAGGTAACCGCCGGTGTCCAATAAGCCCAAATCGCCAGTGCGGAACCAGCCGTCGGGGAAGTTGCGTGCGGTCTCGGCTGGGTTGTCGAGGTAGCCGCGGGCGACTGTCGGGCCGTGCACCCACACTTCGCCCTCGGTGCCGGCTGGGCAGGCGTGGCCGTTCGGGTCGACGACGCGAATGTCGACCTCAGTCGGCCGCCCGACGGATCCGCGTCTCCGCGGCTCGCGGATCGGCAGCCGCTCGCTGATCGCCTGGTGGGTGGTTTCGGTCATCCCATAGGCGGACAGCATTGGCGCGCCGATGATGCGCTCAAACGCGCGGGCCGTCGCGATGTTCAGCGGGGCGCTACAGCTTCGCACAAACCGCAAAGGCACGGCCTGCCGGCCGGGATAGTCGGCGGCAGAACGCCTTAGAAGGATTTCATGGATGGTCGGAACCGCGGTGAACCACGTTGCCGCTGCGGCCTGGACATCATCCCAGAACGTGTGGGCGGAGAAGCGTCCTCGCTCGGGCAGCAGCACACATCCACCGCTTGCGAGGGATGAAAGCAACACTGCGATCAACCCGTGACCGTGAAAAAATGGCATGACCGCGACTGTCGCGTCCCCCGTTCCTAATTCGTACGTCGCGCAGATGCCACGCACGGACGTGGCCACATTGGCGTGAGTCAATGGCACCATCTTGGCCCGGTCGGTAGTGCCTGAGGTGAACAGAACGATAGCGTCGTCATTTGAGAGTCCGGGTGCTGCGCCCTGTGCGTGCTGGATTGCGCGGCCGCCGGTTTCAAGCGTCGCGGTCGCCGCTCCTGTGGAGATGTCCACACGGACCGCCGATGTCGGGAAGTTCAACGGAATTGCTCTGCCGGCGTCGGAAGTCGCAGGGCCAATAAGGACCGCCTTTGCCGCGAGGCCCTCGAGCCTCGCCGCCATCTGTGAGGAGGGCAATGCCGGGTCTAGCGGAGCCACCACCAGCCCGGCGCGGGCGGCCCCCAATAGGGCGACGACGAACTCCACCGTGTTGACACAAACCAGGCCAACGACATCGCCGGGGCGCAGCCCTGACTCCGCAAGGCGAGTGGCCACGTCGTCAACCACGCCGGCGAGGGTGCTGTAGGAGATACTTGTCCGATTCGCACCGACGATAAGCGCCGGCGCACCCGGTCGATCGCGGACGTGCCAATCGAACACATCAACAAGGCCGGTGATCGCAGGGGGGTGATAGCCCTGTGTGTGACGGACGGATGAGTCGGTTGATGCGGCCATGACTCCACCTTGCTGTCGCCTCATGAGCAAGTCCAATACCGTCTTGTGAATAGCCGATAACCTCCGGCTATCAAGCGACGTCCTTACCGCTGACAGCCAGGCCAGGTGGGTGCCAGCGCTGACGACAGGAGTGCGTAGAAGCGCAATCATGGTCAGCACAGACAGCTCCGTCGAAAGAGTTCGCCATGCGAATCCGCCTGAAGTACATGACGCCAACGTTGGCGGCCGCCGTTGCCGCCTTGGCCATCGCCGCCCCGCCAGTGGCTGCGGCCGATGGAGCTGAGGAGACCTGCACGAACCTGAACAACTCGGCGGTCAAATGCCAGTCGCCGGGAAATGCGGAGATCAACGACTCCCTCCCGTACGCCAACGTCTTACCACAGTATGCGTACTCGGGCGGCCAAACCTCTGCTCCCTATGGTGGCCCCGGCGGCGGCCCCGGCTGACGGGTTGCCGCTGGCAGGGATCGAGCATGGGTGCCAGCGTTGAAGACTTGCGCGCCGTGCAGAGCGACTCTCTTTTAGTAACCGATAGACAAAGGGGTCCACGATGCGAATCGGGCTGAAATACGTCACACCGGTGTTGGCGGCCGGCGCTCTCGCAGTGGCAATTGCCGCCGCTCCGATAGCCTCCGCCGACAACGAGCAGCACTGTCTCACCAAGGGCACCGCGACGAAGTGCCAGTCGCAAGGCAACGTTGAGATCAACAGCTCCATTCCTGCGCCGAATCCCGGCCCATGGGCCGTGTACGGTCCCTTCTGGTTCCCCGATTAATCTTGCGGAACTGGCTGTGGGCGCTGGCAGATAGCGACACCTTCCGGCTGGCGCGGGGAAAATGGGTGCCAGCAGTATCGGCACAGCAGCGCCACGGGGTAATCCT
>JAVHWG010000166.1:0-2598 GCA_032159965.1 Mycobacterium sp. | reverse complement strand
CCGATACCCAGTTACGACGCCGGCCACGATGAGATCGAAGCCATCGCCCGTGGCGTCGAGGACGCGGGAGGCGGGCTCATCCAGTTCGTCCCGGACCTCGTCGCAGGAGATTACGAGCCTGCGCTGCAGACCGTTTTCGATGTCGCCGCCGACGTCGGACTGCCCGTCACGTTCACACTGGCGATCGGCAACAAGGGCGAACCGTTCTTCCTCGGCGCACTGACCATGGTCGAGAAGGCCAACGCCAACGGCGGCGACGTCACCGCGCAGATCTTCCCGAGACCCATCGGCCTGGTACTGGGCCTCGAGCTGTCCGGCAACCCCTTCGTGCTGTATCCCAGCTACCGGGAGATCGCCGATCTGCCACTCGCCGAGAAGGTGGCCGAGATGCGCAAACCAGAAGTGCGGGAACGTATTCTGTCTGATAAGCCGATGGCGGACGGGCACCCGTTGATGTTCGCCGTGCAGGCCTGGGACTGGATCTTCCCGCTGGGCGATCCGCCCAACTACGAGCCCGATCTCTCGGAGAGCATCGGCGCACGGGCCCGCGCTCGCGGAGTAAGCCCACTGGAGGAGGCCTACGAAAGGCTGCTCGACGACGACGGCCACGCCATGTTGCTCGTGACACTGGCCAACTTCCGTGACGCCTCGCTGGACACCGTCGCGGAGCTGGTCCGCCGCGAGGACGTTGTGTTGGGACTTGGCGACGGCGGCGCGCACTACGGAATGATCTGCGACGCAAGCTTTCCCACCTACATGCTCACCCACTGGGTGCGCGACCGGGCGGCAGGTCGGCTGACCGTCGAAGAGGCCGTTCGCGAGCTGACGTCAGCGCCCGCGCGGGTGGCCGGGCTGGCCGACCGGGGCCGAATCGCCGTGGGCTATAAGGCCGATCTCAATGTCATCGACCCGCAGGCACTGCGCTTGCACAAGCCGATCGTGCGATACGACCTGCCCGCGGGCGGTCGCCGTCTCGATCAGGGCGCCGACGGATACGTCGCGACGGTGGTGTCGGGTGAGGTCATCGCGGAGAGTGGGGTGCCAACAGACGCGCGTCCCGGCAAGCTGGTGCGTGGCCGCCAGCCCGCTCCTGTGGCATGACCCGCGCCTCATAACCCCAGCCCGACTGTGCGGTTTCGTCCGCGACTCGCCGCAATGGGCGTATGAATCGGCACGGTCACCAGGTCTGCCGGCACCCACGTGACACAAGTGCGGCGGCGACGCGTTCGACTACCGCGTGTGGACGAGCCAGCATCTCAGCGCTGACCCTGATGACCACCCACCCAACGGCTTCCAGCAAGGCGATGCGTTCGATGTCCCATGCTCGCTGGCGGCCGTCCGCCCAGTGGTGAATACCGTCGTACTCGACCACAACCACGCCGCCCGCGCGAGGTCAGTCGCCGACGCGTCGACACCGCGTGGGGCCCAAACACCCGGATAGATCGCGTAGTGGAAACGCCTCAGCTCGCGGAACGTCAGGGTTCCTGCTTCCAGGGCTTCCGCTGCTCTGAACGGCCAGTCGATCGTCTGCACACGGCGACGCTGACACGGCCGACCGACGATTTCGGCACCGCGTATGCGGGCTATCCACAGGCGGCCGCGGCTGTGCGGATCGATCCGCTGAACCCGGCGTGTGGCGTATGAAACCGCACACTCGCGGAGGGTCGGGGGCGCGGGCACGAAAAAGCCCGGCCTGCAAGCAGACCGGGCTTCCTCGTGAAGCGACTTAGAAGTCCATGCCGCCCATGCCACCGGTCGGGTCGCCCGCCGGAGCGGCCGCCTTCTCCGGCTTGTCGGCGACAACGGCCTCCGTGGTGAGGAACAGCGCAGCGATCGAAGCAGCATTCTGCAGCGCCGAACGCGTCACCTTGACCGGGTCCGCGACGCCTGCCTTCAGCAGGTCCTCGTAGTCACCGCTGTCGGCGTTCAAGCCGGTGCCCTGCGGAGAGTTGCGCACCTTCTCGGCGACAACGCCCGGCTCGAGACCCGAGTTGAAGGCGATCTGCTTCAGCGGGGCTTCCAGTGCGACCTTGACGATGTTCACGCCGGTCGCCTCGTCACCCTCGAGCTTCAGATCGTCCAGCGTCGGAGCAACCTGCAGCAGTGCCACGCCGCCACCGGCGACGATGCCCTCCTCGACGGCCGCCTTGGCGTTGCGCACGGCGTCCTCGATGCGGTGCTTGCGCTCCTTGAGCTCCACCTCGGTGGCAGCGCCGGCCTTGATCACCGCAACACCGCCGGCCAGCTTGGCCAGGCGCTCCTGCAGCTTCTCACGGTCGTAGTCGGAGTCGCTGTTCTCGATCTCTGCCTTGATCTGGGCCACCCGCCCGGCGATGGCGTCCGAGTCACCGGAGCCCTCGACGATCGTGGTCTCGTCCTTGGTGACGACGACCTTGCGGGCCTTGCCGAGCAGCGACACATCGGCCGTCTCCAGCGACAGGCCGACCTCTTCGCTGACGACCTGGCCTCCGGTCAGGATCGCCATGTCCTGCAGCATCGCCTTGCGGCGGTCGCCGAAGCCCGGGGCCTTGACGGCGACGGACTTGAACGTGCCGCGGATCTTGTTGACCACCAGAGTCGACAGGGCCTCGCCCTCGA
>JAVHWG010000129.1:0-4301 GCA_032159965.1 Mycobacterium sp. | reverse complement strand
CGCCGCTGACGAATGCACTTGGAACCGCGGGCAGCGTCGGATCCCACGGACTGGCGTCCCATTTGCCTGTATTGCTTTGTGGGGCAGCCGAGCTCGCGCCTGGCGTGGCCCATCGATCCGCGGCCGGCGCGGCGGACGCGGCGACGGGTGTGGCAGACGTCGACCACGTCGCCTTCGCGGCATCGAGTTTGGCCTGCGCGGCGTTGCGCTGCGCGATCAGGCGGCCGAGTTCCGCCCGCTGGTCGCCGAATTGTTTCTGCGCATCGGCCAGTGCGGCCACCGCGTCGTCCTGGCTGTGTTGCGCCTCGGCCGCCGCCGTGTCGGCCTTCTCCTTCGCGGCGCGTGCCGCCGACTCTTTGTTCAGCTGTTCGGTGCGCGCACGCTGCAGGTCCGACAGCGTCTTCTGTGCGCTGAGCGCGAAGGTGTGATCGGCCGTGGCGGACGCGATGAGGTCGTCGGGACTCGTCGCCATCAGGTAGGAACTCGTCGGTCCCGTCATGTAAGCCTGGGCGGCGTACTCGTCGAAGTGCTGCTGAGCCGCCCCGATCGCCGCGTTGGCGTCTTCGACCCCACGCTGGCTGGCCGCGAAGTCCGCGTTGGCGGTGTCGACGTCGTCGCGGGCGGTCTGCACGTCGACGATCGCCTTGTTGACAGCCTCCTGGCGGGACTGCACCGACGCCCCGAGATCCTGAAGTCTCTGGTTGACGTCGGCAACATTTGCGATCAGCGCGGCGATTGTGTCCGCGCTGCCCGGTTCCGCACTGCCCAGGCCCGGAGTCGCGAGCAGCAACGTGAAGGCCACCGCGGCCGCGCATGCCGAATGGCGGGTGCGTGTCATTCGACTCCCGTCTCCGTCCTGTGCCCTCAGCAATCCAGCGGTTACCGATATCCGGTTTTCGGAATCGCTGGAAACATTTGCAACACAAGTGGTCATACGCACCGTAAGTCACTTTTGACCCTAAAGAAACTTTGGTCACAAACTACAGACTTGTAATTGAGGTGATCGTGACCAATCGGTTATCGGATTCGCTGCCGGACGTCGACTCGGGGACCCAAATCGCGCCGCGCAATGTCAAGTTGCGGCGTCGGACGCCGCGGCCGGCGGTTCGCCCGGCTTTGCGGCAGCGCGCCGCGCCCGCCCCTGCAGCGCACGCGTCAGCACGACCCCGATCGCAACCCCCAAGACGATCAGGATCGTCAACAGGGTCCACGGAAATTCAGGCTTGGCGAGTTCGTTGACGAAACTTCGCGCGCCGTGGACGTACCCGCCCGGTTCCTTGGCCACGTCTTCCCCGGACTCCAGGGTGACCCGGTCGAAGTTCCGGCTGTAGGTACCTGCCCGCCCGGGACTGAGGACCAGGACGGTGGAACCTGGATAGGCATGGCCCACCTCGGACGCCACGTCGCGAAGTGGTGCCTCGATCGGCGGGCTCACCGGCAGCACCACGATCTTGAGGTCGATACCCTTCTGCTTTGCCTCGGTGACGACTTCGCGCAGCGGCGCGGCGTCCTCGCCTTTGGGAGCGCTCACGCTGTCGTCGCCGACGTCGACGATGACCTTGTTCAGGCATTCGCCGGGCAGTGTCCCTGGCGGCGCTCCGATGGTCGAGCACAGCTCCGCGGGGATCTCGAGCGGAACAAAGGGGACCGTCACGGCCATGACGGTACCGCGGGGTGGGTACCCGTCCCGATGAACGCGTGCCTGCGATTCGCACCCACCAAGTCGTATCCGGGCCGGTCTGCAAAAAGGACAAGCGTACTGATAGAATCGAGACGATCGCCGCACGGCCCGTGGCCGATCGACAACTTCACTAGGGAGCGAATGTGAGCAGCACAGAGTCGGTGAATTCCTTCGACGCCCGCGACACCCTGAAGGTCGGCGACAAGAGTTACCAGATCTACCGCCTCGACGCGGTCAAGGGCACCGAGAAACTCCCATACAGCCTGAAAGTCCTCGCAGAGAATCTGCTCCGCACCGAAGACGGGTCGAACGTCACCAAAGACCATATCGAGGCGATCGCAAACTGGGATCCGGACGCCGACCCGAGCGTCGAAATCCAGTTCACCCCCGCACGGGTGATCATGCAGGACTTCACCGGCGTGCCTTGCATCGTGGACTTGGCAACGATGCGCGAGGCCGTGGAAGAGCTGGGTGGGGATCCCGACAAGGTGAACCCACTCGCACCTGCCGATCTCGTGATCGACCACTCGGTGATCGCCGACCTGTTCGGCACGGCAAACGCGTTCGAGCGCAACGTCGAGATCGAGTACGAGCGCAACGGCGAGCGTTACCAGTTCTTACGTTGGGGCCAAGGCGCTTTCGACGACTTCAAGGTCGTGCCGCCGGGTACCGGCATCGTGCACCAGGTCAATATCGAGTACCTGGCGCGGGTGGTGTGGTCGCGCGCCGGGGACAGCGACGGGGCGGGACAAACGACCACGGTTGCATATCCCGACACCTGCGTGGGCACCGATTCCCACACCACCATGGAGAACGGTCTCGGCGTCCTGGGTTGGGGCGTCGGCGGTATCGAAGCCGAGGCTGCCATGCTCGGCCAGCCGGTGTCGATGCTGATTCCGCGCGTGGTCGGTTTCAAGCTCACCGGCGAACGTCCGGCCGGAGTCACGGCCACCGACGTCGTGCTCACTGTCACCGAGATGCTGCGCAAGCACGGTGTAGTGGGCAAGTTCGTCGAGTTCTACGGTGACGGAGTTGCCGAGGTGCCGCTGCCCAACCGCGCCACGCTGGGCAACATGAGTCCCGAATTCGGTTCCACCGCAGCAATTTTCCCGATCGACGATGTCACGATCGAATACCTGAAGATGACCGGCCGCAGCGAAGAGCAGCTCGCGCTGGTCGAGGCGTACGCCAAGGAACAGGGAATGTGGCACGACCCGGAGAAGGAGCCGAAGTACTCCGAGTACATCGAGCTGGACCTGTCCGAGGTCGTTCCGTCCATCGCGGGGCCCAAACGGCCGCAGGACCGCATCAGCCTGGACGACGCAAAGAACGCCTTCCGCAAGGACATTCACAACTACGTCGAGGAAAATCACCCTGCCGAACACACCAAGCTCGACGAGGCGGTTGAGGAGTCGTTTCCGGCCAGCGACCCCTCGGTGCTTTCGTTCGACGACAGCGATGCCGCGGTGCCATCGGCCGCGGTCAACTCGAACGGGCGGCCCAGCAATCCGGTCGACGTCAAGTGCGAGGACCGCGGTGAGTTCGTTCTCGACCACGGCGCGGTGGTGATCGCCGCGATCACGTCGTGCACGAACACGTCCAACCCCGAGGTGATGCTCGGGGCGGCGCTGCTGGCCAAGAACGCCGTCGAGAAGGGCCTGACCTCCAAACCGTGGGTGAAGACCACGATGGCGCCCGGTTCGCAGGTGGTCACCGAGTACTACGAGAAGGCCGGGCTGTGGCCATATCTCGAGAAACTCGGCTTCTACCTCGTGGGTTACGGCTGCACCACCTGTATCGGCAACAGCGGTCCCCTGCCCGAGGAGATCAGCAAGGCGGTCAACGAGTGCGACCTGTCGGTCGCCGCTGTGCTGTCGGGCAACCGCAACTTCGAGGGTCGCATCAACCCCGACGTGAAGATGAACTATCTGGCGTCGCCGCCACTGGTGATCGCCTACGCGCTGGCGGGGACGATGGACTTCGACTTCGAGTCCGACCCGCTGGGCAAGGACAACTCAGGCGAGGACGTCTACTTGCGCGACATCTGGCCGTCGCAGAAGGACATCAACGACACCATCAGCTCCGCCATCAACACGGAGATGTTCACCAAGAACTACGCCGACGTGTTCAAAGGTGACGATCGCTGGCGTGATCTACCCACCCCGGAGGGCAACACTTTTGAGTGGGATACGGACTCGACGTACGTGCGCAAGCCTCCGTACTTCGAAGGCATGCCCCCCGAGCCGGAGCCCGTCACCGACATCAGTGGAGCCAGAGTGCTTGCGCTGCTGGGCGACTCGGTGACCACTGACCACATCTCCCCCGCCGGCAGCATCAAGCCCGGCACCCCGGCCGCGCAGTACCTCGACGAGCACGGTGTCGACAAGAAGGACTACAACTCCTATGGCTCGCGGCGCGGAAACCACGAGGTGATGATCCGCGGAACGTTCGCGAATATCCGGCTGCGCAACCAGCTGCTCGACGATGTCTCCGGCGGTTACACGCGTGATTTCACCAACGACGGCGAACAGGCGTTCATCTACGACGCTGCGCAAAACTATGCAGAGCAAGACATTCCGCTCGTCGTGCTCGGCGGCAAGGAATACGGCTCGGGATCGTC
>JAVHWG010000117.1:0-3336 GCA_032159965.1 Mycobacterium sp. | reverse complement strand
CAGCCGGGTGGCATCCAATAGGCCAGCGCCGAACTGTTCCGGAGTTTCATTTCCCGCATTCACGCCACGACCTCCAGCCCACATCGATGAAGTCAGCGGATATGTTGTACAAACCGATTCACGAGGCACACGCGAAGACGATGACGCTACTGTAAGACATCGCGTGTGCTGTCGAACGTATTTCAATGTGTTTGGCTCACAGCCGATTCAACCCTTGCGGGGCCGCTGGCGAGCATCCACAATCCGTTCAGGCACGTCCGCATTCGACCGTTACGCCGCCGGCGCGCGGCGGAATCGTGCGACCAACGGGTACATCTGGCAACCGAGGCAGATGCCGAAGGCCGCGTTCAGGAACGCGGCGAACAACGCGAATGCAGTCGCGATGATGCCGAGCAGCGGTATCCCTGCGGCAAACCCGATCACCCCGAAAACGGCGAAAACGAGCCCGACCAACTGGGCGAACTTCAACGGCGGCACGGGTTCGCGTTCGCTGACCGGACTCAGTCGGGGGGCCACGAGCCTGGCGAAGAGCAAACCGTACGGGCTGTTACGCGGGCCGCGCACGGCGCTGATGGCGAAGACGACAGCCTGGACGCCCAGAATGATCGCCGCGGCGAGTTGGCTGAACACAGAGACCGCCAATGTCACCACGAGCACCGTGGTGGTGATCCAGGCGGCGAATCGTGGACCGCGTACATCTACCTGGCCGATATCGGATGACATCACCTTGCTCCTATCGCTCAATTCGATCCTGACGTCAACAGCGGGCGTAACGCCGTCTGCAAATCGGCGGCCTTCGGCACGCCGGCCGTCCGGTACCGCTGCTGGCCTTCGGCGTCGAAGACGAAGGTGGTGGGCAGCGACAATACCGAAAGTCTCTTGGCCGCAATCGGATTCGCGTCGATGTCCAACTCGACATGCGCGACGTCGGGAAGGTCGGCGCATACCTGATCGACCACCCGACGCACCGCAGCGCACGGGCCGCACCAATCGGCGCTGAAGTGCACCAGAGTTGGCCCGGCCTCAGATAAACCAAGGTCTGAGTTGTCTTGTGCGCCCGCCGAGGGGGCGCTCGAGTCCCGCAATACGCCCGATCGGCGATTGACCACCACGCCGATGACGCTGGCCGCGCCCAACGCTGCGACGATCGCGATTCCTGCGATCACAACAGAGCTCACCAGCGCATCAACACTTTCTACGGGGCGATATTCCCTAGATGGAGAAGTCTTCGCCGTGCCAGACCCCGGCTTCCGGCGGTCGGATGACACGCTCGGCTCGCGGGTCGGCCTGAGCGCCGTTGGTCTTGCCCTCAAGTCTGGCGACCCGGGTGAGCAGCGACTTCAGGCTGACACCCACCAGGTCCGGCAGGTTGGATTCGTCTTCGCTGCCCGGGCCGGGGCGGCTGACGATCTGTCCGGGTACCCCGACGACCACTGAGCTCGCCGGGACTTCCTTGACCACGACGGAGTTCGCGCCGATGCGGCTGTCGTCGCCGATTTTGATCGCGCCCAGGACCTTGGCTCCGGCGCCGATCACCACTCGATCACCCAGGGTGGGGTGACGCTTCCCGGTTTCACGCCCGGTCCCCCCGAGGGTGACGCCGTGGAAGATGGTGACGTCTTCGCCTACCTCCGCCGTTTCTCCGATCACCACGCCGGTCGCATGGTCGATGAACAGACCGGGCCCGAGTACCGCCCCGGGGTGGATCTCGACCCCGGTCAGGATTCGCGTCAGCTCTGCCAACGTCCGCGCCAGTAGTCGCGCGCCGCGCTGCCACAACCAATGGGTGATCCGGTGACCCCATACGGCGTGCACGCCCGGGTAGGCGAAGACCACTTCGAGGACGGTGGGTCTGGCTGGATCCCGCTCCCTGGCCGCCTGAATGTCACGCCGGATGGCTGAAAGCATGGTTAGTCGCTCAGATCCTTGAATAGCACGGTGCTCAGGTAGCGCTCACCAAAGGAAGGCAGGACAACAACGATCAGCTTGCCGGCGTTCTCCTGGCGGCGGGCCAACTCGAGGGCTGCCGCGACGGCCGCACCCGAGGAGATACCGACCAGCAATCCCTCTTCCTTCGCCAGTCGCCGGGCCAGTGTGAGCGCGTCCTCGTTCTCGACGGTGATGATCTCGTCGACGAGGCCCAGGTCCAGCACCGGGGGGACGAATCCGGCGCCGATGCCCTGAATCGGGTGCGGTCCCTTCTTGCCGCCGGACAGCACCGGGGATGCGGCCGGCTCGACGGCGACGAACTGCACCGATGGCTTGCGTTCCTTGATGGTCTGCGCCACACCGGTGATCGTGCCGCCGGTGCCGACACCCGAAACGAAGATGTCGATCTTGCCCTCGGTGTCCTTCCAGACCTCCTCAGCGGTGGTGACGGCGTGCACGGCCGGGTTGGCTGGGTTTTCGAATTGCTGAGGAATGAAATACCGCTGGTCGGACTTGGCTAGTTCCTCGGCCTTGGCGATGGCCCCGGGCATGCCTTCGGAACCCGGCGTGAGGATGAGCTCGGCGCCGTAGGCGCGCAGCAGCATCCGCCGCTCGACGCTCATCGTGTCCGGCATGGTGAGCACCAACTTGTAGCCGCGCGCCGCAGCCACCATGGCCAGTGCGATGCCGGTGTTACCGCTCGTCGGCTCGAGGATGATCGTGTCCGGATTGATCAGGCCGGCCTTCTCGGCGGCGTCGATCATGGCCACTCCGATCCGGTCCTTCACACTGCCAGCCGGATTGAAGAATTCCAGCTTGGCGACCACATCGGCCACCGCGCCGTCGGTAACCCGGCGCAGCCGAACCAACGGCGTGTTGCCGATCAGCTGCGTGATGTTCTCGGCGATTGTCATCCACACTCCCCAACGATGTCGGCACGGGCCCGGTCGGCCTCCCAGGTGATGTCAAACTCCATTGTCACGTGCGTGGGGGTGGTTAAAGCAACCGGTGTCAGCCCCGGATCAAGCCCGCGTGATGGTCCAGCCAATGCGACCCCGGTCAGGACACGTCCGCTGACGGGCTGCGACGTTGTTGCGGTCAGCGTCGCCGCCGAGGTGCCCGGCACTTGTCGCAGGTAAAAGTCGGTGCCGGGCTCGATGGTGCCGATGATGGCCGAGCCGAAGGCATCGACGAGGGCATGACCGTCCGCTGCGCTCAGCTCGAGCGGGATGCGTACCTGGAAGGGGCCCACCAGGTCCCCAGCCGCGACCGCGAAGGTGTCCACCAGTGGCTCTTCGGTGCTGCGGAGCGCCGTGTCCGCGCCGGCAAGCAGATAGTTGTACAAGTGCACGACGCGGTCGGCGTTGCGGTAGTGCCCAGACCCGGTGAGCCAGAAATCGACGTGGT
>JAVHWG010000106.1:0-9177 GCA_032159965.1 Mycobacterium sp. | reverse complement strand
CGGAGATCGGCGCGCGTCAGTTGGCGGACCTCAGCGCGATCGGGGTCACATGGGACGTGCCGGCGGAATGGCAGACACAGCACCCGCAGCGTTACGCCGAGGTGATCGACACCTTGGACGAGCGGGGCCTGCTGTATGAATGCTATTGCAGCAGAAAGGATATCCAGCAGGCTCCCCGTGCGCCGCACGCTCCACAAGGCGCCTACCCGGGGACTTGCCGAAACCTGACCGAGGCGCAGCGCCAGCATCGTCGTGCGCAGACACGCCGCCCTCCGGCACTGCGATTGCGCACTGACGTCGCCGAGTACACGCTGCACGACCTGCTGCACGGCACCTACACCGGCGTGGTCGACGACTTCGTGGTGCGCAGGGGCGACGGCGTGCCCGCGTACAACCTTGCGGTGGTGGTCGACGACGCGGCGCAGGGCGTCGACCAGGTGGTCCGCGGCGACGACCTGCTGTCGTCGTCTCCGAGGCAGGCCTACCTGGCCGATGTTCTCGGTCATCCCCGGCCCGTCTATGCCCATG
Organism: Mycobacterium sp.; assembly: GCA_032159965.1. Taxonomy (GTDB): domain Bacteria; phylum Actinomycetota; class Actinomycetes; order Mycobacteriales; family Mycobacteriaceae; genus Mycobacterium. The sequence continues at coordinate 8,649 of JAVHWG010000106.1, read as the reverse complement.
TCCCGTTGGTGCTGGGTGTCGGCGGCGCGCGGCTGGCTAAGCGCGACGGCGCGGTGACGTTGGGGGAGATCGGCGTCGAGTCGGCTGTCGCGCAGATTTCGACGTCCTTGGGATGGCCGTCACGCACACTTGACGAGCTACTCGAACAGTTCGACCCGTCGTCGCTGCCCACAGAGCCGTGGGTGTATCAGCCGACAGCGTGACCAATGACCGAGCGGTTAAGGCGCCAATTCCTGTATGCCCCAGGGCGAGCCGTAGTCCGCGAGCAGTTCGAGGAACGGCAGGGCGTCGAAGGCCTCAGGTCCGAGCACGCCTTGCCCGCTCCACACTTCCGTAGCCAGAAGCTCGATTGCAACAACGGGATTGACCGCCGTCTGCCACACGACGCACTGATGGCCGTATTCGGCCATGGACCACTCGTTGTCCACGACGTGGTACAGGTAGGTCGAGCGCGGGCTGCCGTCGACGCCGGTTCCCGTGACCCAGAGGCCCGCACACGTCTTGCCGCGCATCTTCGGTCCCAGCGCCGCCGGGTTGGGCAGGCACGCGGCCACGACGTCGCGGGGGCTCACCTGCATGCCGGCGACGTCGACCTTTTCGGTCCGATCCAGACCGAGCCTGTGCAGCGTCTTCAACACGTCGATGAACTCCGCGCCCAGACCGTATTTGAAGGTGACCCGCTTGCACTTGACCCAGCGCGGCATCAGTAGCACTTCTTCATGTTCGACGTTGACGCACTCGACCGGACCGATGCCGTCGGGAAAGTCGAAGAACTCAGGCTCACTGAACGGCTCGGTGGTGTACCAGCCGCGGTCGGCCTCCCAGATCACCGGCGGATTCAGGCACTCCTCGATCGTCGTCCAGATCGAGAAGGACGGCGCAAAGTCGTAACCCTCGACGTGCAGATTGGACCCATCGCGGGTGCCGAGCTCGTCGATGTCGTCGAACAGGTGGTCCTGCGCGTAGCGGGCGAACACATCAGACAGACCAGGCTCCACCCCCATCCCGACCACCGCCAGTCGACCGGCAGAGCTCCACCGGTCCCCGGCAGCGAACTGCTCGTCGCCCAATTTGACTCCGGTCTGCGTGTACGGCTCATCGGGGTGAGGTTTGGACAGGCTCATCGCCATGTCCATGTAATCGGCACCGCCCTCGAGCGCGCCGTCGAAGATCGGCATCACAAAGCGCGGATCGACGGCGTTCATCACGTGGGTGATCTCGTGGGCTCGCACCAGGTCGGCCACCGACTGCGCTGACGACGCGTCCACCTGAGCCGACGAAAACCGGCCGTCCGAAACGGATTCCGCTGCGGTCTTCGCGCGCGCTTCGTCGTAGTCGCAGACCACCACGCCGTCAAAGAAGCGGCGGCGCGCGGCGATCGCACAGAACGCCGAGCCCACACCGCCGGCACCGATCAGCAGGATTCGCATGGGTCGACGGTATCGCTGCCCCGCCGAGACTGCGGTGAGATCGAGCTTTGGGACAGAAATGCGATCTGTGAGCAGTCTCGATGAAGGGGTGACGGCTAGAGCGACACCGGCAGGCTCGCCATGCCGCGCAGTGTGACGTTCGGCTTGTACTCAGGCTCTTCGGCCAGATGCGCGCCGGGAAATCTGGCCGTGAGAGCCGACAACGCGATCGTTGCCTCGAGCCTGGCCAGCGGTGCGCCGAGGCAGAAGTGTGGGCCGTGCCCGAATGCCAAGTGGCGGATCGCTTTCCGGTCCGGGTTGAACACGTCGGGCTGCTCGTTGGCGCCGGGGTCGTGCTGGGCGGCGGCGAGTAGCAGCATCATGATGTCGCCCCGGGGAACCGTGACGTCACCAATCGTCATGTCATCACCGGCTATTCGCCCGACCAGTTGCACCGGCGGGTCGTACCGGAGCGTTTCCTCGACGACGGCCGCGGCCCGCGTCGGGTCAGAACTCAACGCGTCCCACTGTGCAGAATCGCGCAACAGCGCCAGGATGGCGTTCGCGATCAGGTTCACCGTCGTCTCGTGCCCCGCGATCAGCAGCAGATTGCACGTCGCGACAATCTCATCCGCGGTCAGCTGATCGCCGGACTCCTCGACAGCGATCAGGCCGGACATCAGGTCGTCGCCGGGCTCGCTTCGGCGTCTGTCGACGAGTTCGGTCAGGTATCCGCGCAGCCACTGCCCCGCGCGCATCCGCTCGTCGAAGTTGTTCGGCAAGTCGCCGGTGAACGTGATGAACGGGTCGAGCGACTGCGCCAGCAGCGCAGAGGCGCGGCTGAACTCGGGCTCGTCCTCGATGGGCACGCCGAGCAGCCGGCAGATCACGGCCACTGGGAGCGGGTACGCGAGGTCGGCGACGGCGTCGAAGTGGTCGGCGCCGGCTGCCTCGTCGAGAAGCGAGTCGACGAGCGCGCTGATATAGGGTTCGAGCCGTTTGACGACCCTCGGCGCAAACGCCTTGCCGGCGAGCCTGCGTAGCCGCGTGTGATCGGGCGGATCCAGGAACAAGAACGCGGGTTGGCCGAACGGTCGCGGTACGGCGCCGGCAGCGATCTCGCGTTGCGCGACGGTGGACTTGAGCCGGTCGCTGGCCGACGCGGGGTGGCGCAGCACCTCGTCGCAGTCGGTGAACGAACTGAACACCGTGAGATTCGCTTCGGGCATCTGCAGCGGGCCACGGTCGCGCAACTGCGCGTACACCGGGTACGGGTCAGCTCGCACCGACGGTGCGAGAAGCTGCAGCAGTAGTGCCTGGGAATCCGCGACCGTCGCCATGTCCCTATTCTGCGCGCGCCGAGTAGTACCGGCCGAGGACGTGGTCCCGCAGGTCGTCGAACCGGCCGTCGTGGATCGATTCGCGAATCTGGTCGACCAGCCTGATCACAAAGCGTTCATTGTGAATCGTGCTGAGCACCGACGAGAGGATCTCCCTGCTCTTGAACAGGTGGTGCAGGTACGCACGCGTGTAGTGAGCGCACGTGTAGCAGTCGCACTCGGCGTCGATCGGCGCGAAGTCGCGGCGATAGCGCGAGCCGGTGATGTTGAACCGCCCGGTCGCCGAGTACACCGCGGCGTTGCGCGCCACGCGGGACGGTGAGACGCAGTCGAACGTGTCCGCGCCTGCGGCGACGGCCGCGAACAAGTCGTCGGGCTCACTGATGCCGAGAAGGTGCCGCGGCTTGTCCTCAGGCAACTCGTCGGTGACCCACTCGACGATCGTGGCCAGGTTCTGCTTCTCCAATGCGCCGCCGATGCCGTAGCCATCGAACCCGTGTCCGTCGGGTCCCTCGATCGTCGTCAGGCCACGTGCGGCGGTGCGTCGAAGGTCTTCGTACTGCGCGCCCTGCACCACCCCGAACAATGCCTGGGACCCGCGACCGAGACGGGTGTGCTCGGCGACGCAGCGCACCGCCCACTCGTGGGTGCGTCGCACCGAGCGCTCCTGGTAGGCGCGGGTGTTGACCAGAGTCGTGAGCTCGTCGAACGCAAAGATGATGTCCGCGCCGAGCTGGTGCTGGATCCGCATCGACAGCTCGGGAGTGAACCGGTGTGACGACCCGTCCAGGTGCGATCGGAAGGTCACACCGTCGTTGTCGACGACGGCCAGCCGCTCTTTGCCCTTCGCGATCACGTCGTCCGCCTGCACTCGCTCGGTGTCCATCGCGAGGACCTTGCGGAACCCGGCGCCCAGCGACAGCACCTGAAATCCGCCGCTGTCGGTGAAGGTGGGGCCCGGCCAATTCATGAATACGCCCAGCCCGCCGGCCGCCTCGACGATTCCCGGGCCCGGCTGCAGATAGAGGTGGTACGCGTTGGCCAGGATCGCTTGAGCCCCAAGCTCTTTCATGCTCTCCGGCAGCACCGCCTTGACGGTGGCTTTGGTGCCGACGGCGACGAAAGCCGGCGTATGGATGTCACCGTGCGCTGTGTGGATCACCCCGCTGCGACCCGGCCGGTCGGGAAGTCGCGCGGTGAGCCGGAAGAACTCACTTCCCTGCTCGGCCACGCATGTATTCAACCAATCCTCGGGATTTCCTTTCGGTTGAGCACGGGCGCCGATAGATTTGCCACAGCTCGAACGGGCCCGGAGCCGCTCCGGACGGCCGGGAGAAGAAGCGCAACGTGGAATCGAGGTGGGCGGTGCAGAACCGATTCGTCGTCATCGTCGGGGCGGTGTCTTGCGTCGCGACCGTCGCGAGCTGCGCGGGCGGTCCAGTCAATTCGTCTCAGCCGAAGGGGTCGCTGCCGACGATCACCGCCCAGATGACGGTGAACGGGAAGCCCGCCGTGACGACGCACGATGTGCGCTGCTCACAGGACGGCTGGAGCCACACGATCGAGGCGGGCAGCAAAGAATCCGGCGTCCAGATGGTCGTCGGCACGGGCGACAAAGTCACCGCTCAATCGGTGGTGCTGACCAACGTGGGCGGGTTCACCGGCACATTCGTCGCCAATCAGATCGGCAAGGCCCAGGCCACGATCATCGGCACCACCTTCAAGGTCAGCGGAACGGCCAAGGGCGCCAATACCGATGACCCGAACAAGGACACCACCGCGGACTTCGAGATCAAGGCGAACTGCTAGCCGCCTACGCAATGCCTGACGGTGACAAAACCGCAGATAACCACGGATCTGACGGAGTCGTCGAAACATGTCCGCCGGCCCACAGCCGGGGTCCGCAGACGCGGTTATTTCCGGCAATCGCACACCGACGATGACCGCAAACACCATACTGCTGTCGATGGTCCGCGATACATGACGGATCACGACGATTCAAAAGGAGAACTCTGGTGAAGCGTGGGTTCGTGATCGCCGTTGGTGGCGCGGCCATTGTCGCTACGGCTCTGTCCGGTTGTGGCGGCAAGGATGACAAGTCAAGTGCGAGCCAGTCGGCTAGCGCCTCGATGCCGGGCGGTGGGTCGGCTGCTGCCGGTCAGGGCAGCGCGACGGTGAAGGTGGACGGCAATGAAACAAAGCTCGACGGCATGCTGGCGTGCGCCGACGTGCCTGGCGCCGACACTTACTCGATGACCATCGGCAACCCTCCGCAGGTCTCCACGGCGGTCGTCACCAAAGGTGACAGCCCTGAGGTGAACCAAGTGGTGATCTACCTGTCGGGACAAGGCACGCCGGTCTCCTACAACAAGGGATCCGGTGGCGATGCCACGGCGAAGAAGGACGGCAAGACCTTCAACATCTCCGGGCACAGCACTCCCATGCCCGATATGAGCAACCCGATGGGCGAGCCCAAGGGCCATGAGTTCTCGATGGACATCACCTGCCCGTAGGGCAGTCGAATCCGGCGATCTAGGCGGCGGCGCTCCGTTGGGGCGCCGCCGTTGCCGTCGACACTAGGATTTCCGCATGTCGTCTACTGACGAGCCCTCCCATGGCAGCGGGGAGTCTGCGCCCTCCGATGCCGGGCCGACGCCGTCTGCCGAGCACCCCACGCTGCCTGCTGGTTACCAGGTGCCGCCGGTCCCCGAGTCGCAGCAGGCTTCGCCGCCGGAAGCCGGTGCAGGGCCGTCGGACTCCACCGCGCAGTACCCGTCGCTCGGCGCCACCCCGCCCACCACGCCGTATCCGTCTTCTGTTCCGCCAGCCGATCCGTATGCGGCGCCACAGCCTGGTGCCTATGCCCCGCCGGTTGCCCCCGGGTACGGCCCGCCGGCCTACGGCCCGCCGTCGGGGTATGGCCCGCCGCCGGCCTACGGCCCGCCATCGGCGCCCGGCCCCGGCATGTCACCGCCCCCGCCTTACGGTGCACCGCCGCCGAGTCCGTTCGGTACGCCGCCTTTCCCGGGCGCATTCCCGCCGCCGGGGCCTTACGCACCCGACCAGCGCACCGGCTCCTCCCGCACCGCGTTGATCGTCATCGCGGTCCTCAGCGTGGTCCTGCTGGGAGCGGTGGCCGCAGTGGTCGTCGTGCTCATGCGAAGCAGCGACGACTCCCACAGCACCAGCTCGGCATCGGGCAGCAGCTCACGGTCGTCGACGACGAAGCCCACGTCGTCGTCGCGGCCCACGAGTACGCGGTCGTCGAGCACACAACCGTCGGGAAGCGGTGGTGCACCGGGGACCACAACGGTGACGATCGACGGCAACCCCGTGCCGGTCAGCGGGCGTCCGTTCTGCGCCGAGGCCGGCGGGCGACTCAGCATCGGTGGCGGTAATGGGACGAACAGCTTCGCCGCCGTGCTGAACACGGCCGACGGACTCGACGTGGAGACCGTCGGAATCGTCGTCGGCGGTCAGACCGTCTCGATGGCCAAAGGCGCGATCGGCGACGCAGAGGCGACCAAGGACGGCAGCACGTACACCATTTCGGGGAATGGGTTCAGCGTGTCCGACATCTCGAACCCGGGGTCTGGAATGTCGACGAAGCCGTTCAATCTGGTGGTGACGTGCCCGTGATTGCGGGCGCCTGAGGCTGCACCTGCCCGAAGACGGCGGTGATCTCGGCGACCCGCGGATCCGCGCGCAGTTCTTCAAGTGTTTCCGGCAATGGCAACCGCCAGTTCGGGTACTCGTCGATGGTTCCGGGGAGGTTGGGCTGAAGCGGCTCGGCGACCACGTCGTAGGGCGAGATCAACTTGAGCCGGCTGGGGGTGGCGGCCAGGAACCGGTGCATCGCCGTGATGATCGCGGTCTCGTCCGGATCGGTCATCGCGGCGCCCGCGGTCGAGTCGGCGGGTGGCAGCAGTCCCTCGGAGCGCAGCAGCGCGAGCCACTCGGCACGTTCACGCTCGGCGGTGGCCTGCTCGGCCGGCACGTCGTCGAGCAGGCCAAGCTCCGCGCGTGCCCGCACGTGCTCGCCGCGAAGGAAGCCCGCCGCGGTCGGCAGGTCGTGCGTGGAAAGGCTGGCGGCCGCGCGCGATGGCCATTGGTCGGGGGCGAGTAGCGGCTGATCGGGGGCCGACTCGTCGCGGGTGAACCATGAGACGGCACACCCCAGCATCCCGTTGTCGGACAGCGCTTCGGTGACCTCGGGTTCGACGGTGCCAAGATCCTCGCCGACCACGACGGCTCCCGCCCGGTGTGACTCCAGCGCCAGCACCGCGAGCATGGTGTCGGCGTCGTAGTGCACGTAGGTTCCGCGGTCCGGCCCGTCGCCGGGGGGAATCCACCAGAGCCGCCACAATCCCGCGACATGGTCAATTCGCAGGCCGTCGGCGTGGGTGAGCACGGCGCGCAGCGTGTCCCGCAGCGGTCGGTATCCGGTGGCGGCGAGGCGGTCCGGTCGCCACGGCGGCAGCCCCCAGTCCTGCCCCCGCGGGGTGAAGTTGTCGGGCGGCGCCCCGACGCTGACTCCGCTGGCGAGCGCGTCTGCCAGCGCCCAGGCGTCGGCACCCTCTGCATCCACTCCGACGGCCAGGTCGTGCAGTACCCCCACCGCCATACCGGCGTTGCTTGCTGCGGCACGTACCGCGCTGAGCTGCGCGGCACATTGACGCTGCACCCAGGCATGAAAGGCCACCCTCGGGGCCAGCTCGCGCCGTGCTGCCGTCACTCCGGCCCCGGCGACCACGCGCAGCGCTTCGGGCCATCTGCTCCACCGGCCGCCGTGCCGCTCGGCCAGGGCACAGTAAACGGCCCAATCGGCGAGGCCTGCCGGGAGATCTCGGGCGGGGGAGGCTGTCAGGGGGTCGGGCCGGCCTTCACTGCGCCAAAGCAGTTCCAGCGCCGCCCTTTTCGCTGCCCACACCAGATCGTGGTCGATGCGATGGGTGCTCGCGGACACCCGAAGTGCGTCGATCTCCGCGCGGGTGCCTGGGTCGGCCCGGCGGTAAGCGTCGATGTCCTCGAGGCGCAGCGCCAGCGGGTTGATGAATCGTCGGCTCGACGGAGTGTAGGGCGATGGCTGCACCGGATGCGTGGGTCCGGGCGCGTGGAGTGGATTGAGCAGCACTGCGCCGGCACCGTGCGTGGTGGCGGTCCATTCCACGAAGTCCCGCAGGTCGCTGAAGTCGCCGATGCCCCACGAGCGGGCCGAGCGCAGCGCGTAGAGCTGCAACATCCATCCCCAGGTGGGCGGCGCCTGCGGTACGTGTGCCGGCGCGGCCACGAGGGTAGCGTCTTGGCCGTCACGGGTGTGCAGCTGATACCAGCCCGGCGGCAGGTCGGGTGGAAGTTCTTCTCGCACGTCGATGTGAGTGCCGTCTTCCGCCACCAGTAGGGCGGCACCCGGTATGAGTCGGCGGCGCCCGTCCAGCCGAACGGCGATGGTGGGTGCGATGACGCCGGCCCGCCCGAGCTCGGCGAGCCTGGTCAATTCGCTTCGGCGGCCGGCTTCGGTGCCGGCATCCACGTCGAGCAGACCAAGCACCCGGATCACGACGTCGGCGTCCACGATCACCGGCTCGCGTCGCTCGTTTCGGTAACTGGTGGCGACGCCGTGCGCGGCGGCCAACCGGGCCAGCTCATCGGATACGGGTTTGGGCTGCACCATCCTTATGACCCGACCAAAGAAACGAGAAAGACAAAGACGCGGCGTCGATGAGGGAGCATCACGCTTCTATACCCGGGCCGGGATCTCTCACACGGAGAGGTTTGGAGTCCCCATGCCGGGTGCTCGTCGGTGTTACTCCTCCGCCAGCCCCGACAAACCGGGTTCGCGCATCAGCCGGTCGAGAATCACGCGGTGCCCCTTCAACAACTTGACCCGCGCCTGCGCG
>JAVHWG010000098.1:0-9079 GCA_032159965.1 Mycobacterium sp. | reverse complement strand
GGGATTCCTGACACGGAGTCTGCCGTGACACCCGATCTACTGGAGGACGCGTGACATGGAGCAGTACAGCCGCGGCAACCTGACCTTCGACGTCATCGACGCAGGCCCGCAGGATGGGCCGGTAGTGGTGCTGTTGCACGGCTTTCCACAGCTCAACACCAGCTGGAACCCGGTGATCGAGCGGCTGACCGCCGAGGGTTACCGGTGCCTCGCGCCGAACCAGCGCGGCTACTCGCCGAGGGCGCGGCCGACGCGGCGTCGGGACTATCGTGCCGGCGAACTCGTCGAGGACGTCCGGGCGCTGATCGATGCCTCCGGGGCCGAACGTGTGCATCTTGTCGGTCACGACTGGGGCGCGGGGGTGGCATGGGGTGCCGGAGCTGAGCTCAGCGACCGACTCGCCTCGCTGACGGCGTTCTCAGTGCCGCATCCGAGCGCGTTCGTGAAGGGCTGGGTCACGAGTCGGCAGGGTCTCATGTCCTGGTACATGTACTTCTTCCAGCTGCCATGGCTGCCGGAACGGCTGCTGCTCGGCTCGGACGGCAAGGGCGAGCGGACGGTGCGCTCGCTGGTGTCGGGCGGACAGTCGCGTGAAGCCGCCGAGCGCGACGTCGCGGTGATGGTGCAGCCCGGCGTCCTGACCGCGGCCCTGAACTGGTACCGAGCGATGTTCCTGACCAGTCCGGCAAAGACCGTGGGCAAGATCTCAGTGCCGACGCTGTACGTGTGGACCGAGGGGGACATCGCGCTTGCCGAGAAGCCGGCACGTGACACCGCGCGGTACGTCACCGGCGACTACCGTTTCGAAGCCCTGCCGGGATCGCACTGGATTCCCGACGAGCAGCCGGAGGTCGCCGCCGACCTACTGCTGGAGTGGTTCAAGGCCCACCCGGTCTGAATCAGGAGTCGTTGGATCGTGCGGTCGCGGCTCAGCGTTGGGATTCTGCCCGTTGCCACCGCGCGCGCGGTGGTAACGCGCCCACTACTAGGCTTGGGTCAACGGATCATCAGCGATCAAGGAGAGACACGTGACTATCCGTGTAGGCATCAACGGCTTCGGCCGGATCGGGCGCAACTTCTACCGGGCGCTGGAGGCGCAGAAGGCGCAGGGCCAGGGCACCGACATCGAGGTGATCGCGGTCAACGACCTGACCGACAACGCCACCCTGGCCCATCTGCTGAAGTTCGACTCGATTCTCGGGCGGTTGGCACAGGACGTCAGTCTCGAGGGTGACGACACCATCGTCGTCGGCAGCAACAGGATCAAGGCGCTCGAAGTCAAGGAGGGCCCGGCCGCGTTGCCGTGGGGCGATCTCGGTGTCGACGTGGTCGTCGAGTCCACCGGAATCTTCACCAACGCCGCGAAGGCCAAGGGCCATCTGGACGCCGGAGCGAAGAAGGTCATCATCTCCGCACCGGCCACCGACGAGGACATCACAATCGTCCTCGGCGTCAACGACGACAAGTACGACGGCAGCCAGAACATCATCAGCAACGCCTCGTGCACCACGAATTGCCTTGGGCCGCTGGCCAAAGTCCTCAATGACGAGTTCGGGATCGTCAAAGGCCTGATGACCACGATCCATGCTTACACCCAGGACCAGAATCTTCAGGACGGTCCGCACAAGGACCTGCGTCGCGCACGCGCCGCAGCGCTGAACATCGTGCCCACGTCCACCGGTGCCGCGAAGGCCATCGGACTGGTTTTGCCCGAGCTGAAGGGCAAGCTCGACGGATACGCGCTGCGGGTGCCGATTCCCACCGGTTCGGCCACCGATCTGACCGCTGAACTAGGCCGATCGGTCAGCGCCGAGGAGATCAACGCCGCATTCAAGGCCGCCGCCGAGGGGCCGATGAAGGGCATTCTCAAGTATTACGACGCGCCGATCGTGTCCAGTGACATCGTCACCGACCCCCACTCGTCGATCTTCGACTCGGGGCTGACGAAGGTGATCGACAACCAGGCCAAGGTCGTGTCCTGGTATGACAACGAATGGGGCTATTCCAACCGGCTGGTCGACCTCGTCGCACTGGTCGGCAAGTCGCTCTAGGACATGCCCGCCCTATCGGTTCCCACGCTTGACGATCTGCTTGCGCAAGGCGTTTCGGGGCGCGGAGTGCTGGTGCGCTCCGACCTCAACGTCCCGCTCGACGACGAGGGCTGCATCACCGACCCCGGACGCATCGACGCATCGGCACCCACCCTGAATGCGCTGGCGACCGCAGGCGCGAAAGTGGTTGTGGCCGCCCATCTGGGCCGTCCCGACGGCAAACCGCAGGCCAGGTACTCACTGGCGCCGGTCGCCGCCGCGCTCGGTGAACGGCTGGGTCGTCACGTCCAGTTGGCGCGCGACGTCGTGGGACCCGATGCCCTGGCCCGCGCCGAGGGTTTGACCGAAGGCGACGTGCTGCTGTTGGAGAACGTCCGGTTCGAGTCCCGTGAGACGAGCAAGGACGAAGGCGAACGGCTCGCATTGGCACGGCTGCTGGCCGAATTGGCAGGCGACGACGGAGCTTTCGTCTCCGACGGATTCGGAGTTGTGCACCGCAAGCAGGCCTCGGTGTACGAGGTCGCCACATTGCTGCCGCACTACGCCGGGAAGCTGGTGGCGGCCGAGGTCGAAGTCCTGGCGCAACTGACGGACTCGACTGACCGGCCGTACGCGGTGGTCCTGGGCGGGTCGAAGGTCTCCGACAAGCTGGCGGTGATCCAGCAGCTCGCGACCAAGGCGGACAGCCTGATCATCGGTGGCGGCATGTGCTTCACTTTCCTTGCGGCCCAAGGATGCCCGGTGGGAGAGTCGCTGCTGCAAGAGGAGATGGTCGACACGTGTCGCGAGCTTCTCGAAACCTATGGCGACGTCATCCATTTGCCCCTCGACATCGTGGTCGCCGCGGAGTTCGACGCCGATTCGCCGCCGGAAACCGTCGATGCGCGCCATATCCCGGACAACAAGATGGGCCTGGACATCGGTCCCGAGTCGGTGAAGCGGTTCACCGCCTTGCTGTCGAACGCGAAGACGATTTTCTGGAACGGTCCGATGGGGGTTTTCGAATTCCCCGCGTTCGCCGCAGGTACCAAGGGCGTGGCCCAGGCGATCATCGGCGCCACCGACAAGGGTGCGTTCAGCGTCGTCGGCGGGGGCGACTCGGCCGCTGCGGTGCGGGCACTGGGCTTGGCGGAGGACGGTTTCTCGCACATTTCGACCGGCGGCGGGGCCTCCCTGGAATACCTTGAGGGCAAGAGCCTGCCCGGGTTGGAGATCCTGAGCAGTCCCAATTCCTCGTGATAGGAGACATGTGAGTCGCAAGCCGCTGATCGCCGGCAACTGGAAGATGAACCTCAACCACTTCGAAGCGATCGCGCTGGTTCAGAAGATTGCGTTCTCGTTGCCCGAGAAATACTTCGACAAAGTCGACGTCACCGTCATTCCGCCGTTCACCGATCTTCGATCCGTGCAGACGCTGGTCGACGGCGACAAGCTGCTGCTGACCTACGGCGCGCAGGACATCTCGCAACACGAGAACGGCGCGTACACCGGTGAGATCAGTGGCGCGTTCCTCAACAAGCTGGGGTGCACGTTCGTCGTCGTCGGTCACTCGGAGCGCCGCACGTACCACAACGAGGACGACCAGCTCGTCGCCGCGAAGGCCGCCGCGGCGTTCAAGAACAAGCTGATCCCGATCGTGTGCATCGGCGAACACCTCGACGTTCGCGAAGCCGGCGACCACGTCGGCCACAACGTCGAACAGCTGCGTGGCTCGCTGGCGGGGTTGACCGCGGAGCAGATCGGCAACGCCGTGATCGCCTACGAACCGGTCTGGGCCATCGGGACCGGTCGAGTAGCGAGCGCGGCGGACGCCCAGGAGGTGTGCAAAGCGATCCGCGACGAGCTGGCGAAGCTGACGTCCCCGCAGATCGCTGACGGAGTGCGCATCCTGTACGGCGGCTCGGCGAACGCCAAGAACATCGGCGAAATCGTCGCCAGGGACGACGTCGACGGCGCGTTGGTCGGTGGTGCGTCGCTGGACGGTGAGCAGTTCGCGACCATGGCGGCGATCGCCGCTGGCGGCCCCCTGCCCTGACGTGGGGCGCTCAGCCGGTAGGGTGGCGGCCATGAAGACGACCCTGGACATCCTGCTGGTGATCACCAGCATCCTGGTGATTCTGCTGGTGCTGCTGCACCGCGCGAAGGGTGGCGGCCTGTCGACATTGTTCGGCGGCGGTGTGCAGTCCAGCCTGGCCGGCTCCACGGTCGTCGAGAAGAACCTGGACCGCGTGACGTTGTTCGTGACCGCCATCTGGGTGATATCGATCGTCGGCGTCGGTCTGTTGGTGAAGTACGCCGCCTGATCCGTGGGCGCTGCCTTCCCGCCCTGCGGGAGCCGTGGCAGACGCCGATACTTGACGCATGACTGAGGCCTCCGATGCTGCACTGGCGCCGATTGGCGCTGTCCAGCGCACCCGGGTCGGGCGTGAAGCGACCGAGCCGATGCGCGAAGACATCCGGTTGCTGGGCGCGATCCTCGGTGACACGGTCCGTGAGCAGAACGGCGAAGAGGTATTCGAACTCGTCGAACGTGCGCGCAAAGAATCGTTTCGCGTCAGACGTTCGGAGATCGACCGCGCCGAGTTGACGCAGATGTTCGACGGCATCGATATCCACGAGGCGATTCCGGTGATTCGCGCGTTCACCCACTTCGCGCTGCTCGCCAATGTTGCCGAGGACATCCACCGGGAACGGCGCCGGGCACTGCACACGGAGGCGGGGGAGCCGCCGCAGGACAGCACCCTGGCCGCCACCTACCTCAAACTCGACGCAGCCAGGATCGATTCCGCGACAGTCGAAGACGCGCTCAAGGACGCCTTGGTGTCACCCGTGATCACCGCGCATCCCACCGAGACCCGCCGCCGTACCGTCTTCGACACCCAGCGCCGGATCACCGAGTTGATGCGCCTGCGGCTGCACGGCCACGGGGAGACACCCGACGGCACCGACATCGAGTCCGAGCTGCGCAGGCAGATCCTGATGCTGTGGCAAACCGCGTTGATTCGGTTGCAGCGGTTGAAGATCCAGGACGAGATCGAGGTCGGACTGCGTTACTATCACGCGGCGTTCTTCGACGTGATTCCAACGGTGAACGCCGAGGTCCGGGATGCGCTTGGCAGCCGGTGGCCCGGCGCTCACCTGCTGGAGGAGCCGTTCGTGCGCCCGGGCTCGTGGATCGGCGGAGACCGCGACGGCAATCCCAACGTGACCGCGGACGTGGTCCGGCTTGCGACCACAAGTGCGGCGTACGCCGCTTTCGCCCGTTACTTCGGAGAGCTCGTCGCGTTGCAGCAGGAGCTGTCGATGTCGGCCCGGCTCGTCACGATCACCGACGACTTGGCCGCGCTGGCTGACCGGTGCGACGAGCAGGCCCGCCTGGACGAGCCGTACCGACGCGCATTGCGTGTCATCCACGGCCGGCTCACCGCGACCGCGCGCGCCAAGCTGGACGCTCTGCCCGACAATGAACTCGACCTCGGGCTGCCGCGGTACGAGGACCCTGTCGGGCTTATTGCCGACCTCGATGTGGTCGACGCCTCGCTACGCGGGCACGGTGCTGGACTGCTGGCCGACGATCGACTCGCGCGGCTGCGTGAATCGGTGCGGGTGTTCGGTTTTCACTTGTCCGGGCTCGACATGCGGCAGAACTCCGACGTACACGAGGAGGTGGTCGGGGAGCTGCTGGCGTGGGCAGGCGTCGAAGAAGACTATGCGTCGCTGTCGGAGCAGGAACGCGTCGAGCTGCTGGCCGGCGAGCTGTCCACCCGGCGCCCGCTGACGCATGACGACGCGGAACTTTCCGAGCTGGCGCGCAAGGAACTCGACATCGTCGCGGCGGCGGCCCGCGCGATCGACGTCTTCGGTGTACAGGCCGTGCCGAACTACGTGATCTCGATGTGCCAGTCCGTCTCGGACCTTCTCGAAGTGGCGATCCTCCTGAAGGAGGTCGGTCTGCTGGACCGCACGGCGGAGGACCCGAGCTCTCCGGTGCGTATCGTGCCGTTGTTCGAGACGATCGACGACCTCCAGCGCGGGGCTTCGATTCTTGAAGCGGCACTGGACCTTCCGGTGTACAGAGCTTTGGTCCGCGCCCACGGCGACAGTCAAGAGGTGATGCTCGGCTACTCGGACTCCAACAAGGACGGTGGATATCTCGCCGCGAACTGGGCGCTGTACCGTGCGGAACTCGAGCTCGTCGAAGCGGCCCGCAAGTCCGGAATCCGGTTGCGTCTGTTCCACGGCCGCGGCGGCACCGTCGGCCGCGGTGGCGGGCCGAGTTACGACGCCATCCTGGCCCAGCCGCCGGGCGCGGTGTCCGGGTCGCTGCGGCTCACTGAACAGGGTGAGGTGATCGCCGCGAAGTACGCCGAGCCGCGGATTGCGCGCCGGAACCTGGAGACGTTGGTTGCCGCCACGCTGGAATCCACGCTGCTCGATGTGGAAGGGCTCGGCGAGGACGCCGAACCCGCATACCGGGTGCTCGACGAGCTTGCCGAGCTCGCACAGCGGGCGTATGCCGAATTAGTCCATGAGACACCCGGATTCGTCGAGTACTTCACGGAATCCACACCCGTCAGTGAGATCGGCGCGCTGAACATCGGCAGCCGTCCCGCGTCGCGGAAACAGACCACGAAAATCTCGGATCTCCGTGCGATCCCGTGGGTGTTGGCCTGGAGCCAGTCCAGGGTGATGCTGCCCGGTTGGTATGGCACGGGATCCGCGCTCGAGCAGTGGATCGCCGATGGCCCGGAAGACGGTGAAAAGCGCCTCGAGATACTCCGGGAGTTGTACCGGCGGTGGCCGTTCTTCTCCACCGTGCTGTCGAACATGGCGCAGGTGATGGCGAAGTCGGACATGGGCCTCGCAGCGCGCTATGCCGAGCTGGTGGCCGACGAGGCGCTGCGCAGCCGCGTGTTCGACAAGCTCGTTGCCGAGCACGAACGCACCATCAGGATGCACAGCCTGATCACCGGACACGACGACCTTCTCGCCGACAACCCGGCGTTGGCGCGGTCGGTGTTCAACAGGTTCCCGTACCTGCAGCCGCTCAACCACTTGCAGGTGGAGCTGTTGCGCCGCTACCGGTCCGGCGACGAGGACGAGCTGGTGCAGCGCGGGATCCTCCTCACGATGAACGGCTTGGCGTCGGCGTTGCGGAACAGCGGCTGAGGGAACCGTTCGACGTAAACCGAACGTCGCACTCACATGAGCCACGTATTCCTCGCGCCCGAGGGCGGTGATGACGGAGCGGCGCTGTGTGAGCATGCCGCCGCAGAACTGCGAGCCCAGGCCCGCGCGATCGCTAGGTTCACCGACGGCGTCCACGACGGTTGGCTGGGTGACTGTGAGGAGGGCCGCGGATGGGCACTGCTGCTGCAGGCGAAGGCGGTCGGCGCCAACTCGTTGCGCTGGCTGCTCGAATGCCATGCCGCCAATCTGACCGCCATCGCCCGTCAGTTTCGTTGCACCACAAGCCCGTACGCCGAAGCAGATGACGATGTGATCGGGCACCAGTGGTCAACGGTGTGACCGCCGACTGCTGGACACCTGACATCTGGTCGTTCACCGCGGTGATGGACATGCAAGTCGGGCTCGACCCTGTCCGGATGACGCGGTACGCCGACGACTGGCACCGTGAAGTCGACCGCCTCGCGGAGGTGCTCGTCGACCTGAACCTGCAGATCGCGGCGCACGTCGAGGAGACATGGCGGGGCGACGGGGCCGACGCCTCGGTGGACGCATTGCGACGGTACGTCGACGGTTCGCTTGCCGGGCTTGCGGCCTGCCGGTCGGTGGCGCGGCGACTGTCCGAGTTGTCAACTGCTGCAGGCGATCTACGCGCTGCGAGTGGGGGATTCGCTCCCGACGCACTCGACGATGTGCTGGCCGAGGTTCGGCGGCGATACAGTGGTCCAGCCGTCGCGGCAGGCAATTCGGTCGACGACATTCCGGCACCTCCCGACGTGTTCGCCGAGCCCGGCGGTGGGCCGGCGGGCGCGCTACCGGTGGTCGCGTCGCAGCCCGAGCAGCCGCAGGCGTCACCGCCGCCAAGCACGCCGTCAGTGTCGACCCCTCCGGTGCCGGGTGTGTCGTCGGCTACCTCACCTGCCGGGTTCACGAGTGCCACGGACCAGGGCCTTCCGTCGCACACGCCGGGCCCTCCGTGGCACACGCCGAGTGCTCCGTCGCATACGTCGACTCACAGCACGGCCCTGCCGGAACGCATGCCGGTAAGCCTCGACTCGCCTGCGCCCACACCGGTTCCGCCGGTGTCGGCTGCGACGGCGGGCGCGTCTGGTCAGCCGGGCGGTGTCGTGCCCAGGACCACAGCACCGTCGTTCGCGCCGTACTTCCCGGGGATGTACCCGGGTCACGCGGGCGGTCGGGACGCCGGCGGGCAACACCGGACTCCGACGTATCTGGTGTCTGCGGGGAACGCCGGTGAACTGATCGGGGAATTGCCGCTGGTCGCGCCGCCCGTCATCGGCGAGTGACGTAGGACAGCAGGCACGGGTCGGCTGCCCGGGCCACCCCGCCGATCTGTGCCGGGACGGGCCGTGGATGCTCAGCCCACATCGGTGTCATGTGAAAACGGTCGAGCAGGAACGTCATCGCTGCGGTCATCGCCGCCAGCGAAAACGGCTGCGCGGGGCACGAGTGTTTACCGTGTCCGAACGCCGTCACCATGACAGCAGACCCGAGGGAGTGCGTGTCACGGAGCCGGTGTCCCGTCCAGCGATCGGGGTCCCAGTGCGCCAGATCCGGTGTGGCCGAGGTGTTCAACAACGGCAGCAGCGTCGCGATGGTCCACCCCGCCGGCACCTCGTACTGCGCGTCCCCGGTGTCCATGCAGACCGGAGACAGCACCGCGCGGCTCATGATGGACCGTTGCGCCATCCGGGTCGACTCGAGCGCACACCGGCGGACGAAGTCGCTTTCGCCGGCCCGGACCCGCGCCAGCGACGACGGATGCTCGCAGACGTCCACCAGCGCCCAGCCCAGTGCGGCCGCCAGATTCGACATCGATG
>JAVHWG010000090.1:0-2991 GCA_032159965.1 Mycobacterium sp. | reverse complement strand
CGGTGACGTCCTGGGTCACGGTGCCGAGCTTGGGGTTCGGCATCAGGCCGCGCGGGCCCAGCACCTTGCCCAGCCGGCCGACCAGCGGCATCAGGTCCGGGGTGGCGATGCAGCGGTCGAAGTCGATATTGCCGGCCTGCACCTTCTCGACCAGGTCCTCGGCCCCGACCACGTCGGCACCGGCGGCCTTGGCCTCCTCGGCCTTGGCGCCGCGCGCGAACACGCCGACGCGCATGGTGCGGCCCGAGCCGTTCGGCAGCAGCACCACGCCACGCACCATCTGGTCGGCATGGCGCGGATCGACGCCGAGATTCATCGCGACTTCGACGGTCTCGTCAAACTTGGCCTTGGCGCGGTCCTTGATCATCTTGACAGCTTCATCGATGGGATAAAGTTTTTCGCGATCAACGCCTTCACGAATTTTCTGGACGCGTTTTGCAAGCTTTGCCATGACCTTTACTCCCGTACCTCGATGCCCATCGAACGGGCTGAGCCCGCAACCATCTTCATGGCCGCATCAATGGTGTCGGTGTTGAGGTCCTTCATCTTCTGCTCGGCGATCTCGCGGATCTGCGCATTGGTGATGGAGCCGGCCACGTCGCGGCCCGGGGTCTTCGACCCGCTTTCCACCTTGGCCGCCTTCTTGATGAAATAGGACACCGGCGGCGTCTTCATCTCGAATGTGAAGGACCGGTCGGCATACGTTGTTATCACAACCGGAATCGGCGTTCCCTTCTCCATCTTGGCGCTCTGGGCGTTGAACGCCTTGCAGAACTCCATGATGTTGAGGCCACGCTGGCCGAGCGCCGGCCCGATCGGCGGCGACGGATTGGCCGCCCCGGCGGGCACCTGCAATTTGAGAAATCCCGTGACTTTCTTTGCCATTGCTTACTCCTGTTGCGGCCCTTGGACGGGCCCTTGGTTCAGGTTCGTGGTGCGGCTTTTGACGGCTGGCGACCGCCTCACCTCCCACGTTCGGTACTTAAAGCTTCTCCACCTGGCCGAATTCGAGATCGACCGGCGTCGGCCGGCCGAAGATCGAAACGGCCACTTTCACGCGTGACCGCGCGTCGTCGACCTCCTCCACGGTGCCATTGAAGGAGGCGAACGGGCCGTCCGACACTTTCACCTGCTCGCCGACCTCGAACGTGATGGAGGGCTTCGGCCGGTCGATGCCTTCCTGCACCTGCTGCAGGATGCGCTGCGCCTCGGAGTCCGAGATCGGCATCGGCTTGTTCTCGGCGCCGAGGAAGCCCGTGACCTTCGGGGTGTTCTTGATCAGGTGATAGGCCTCGTCGGTGAGCTCCATCTTCACCAGCACGTAGCCGGGGAAGAATTTGCGCTCGGCATCGACCTTCTTGCCGCGGCGCACCTCCACGACCTTCTCCTTCGGCACGATGACTTCGTCGAAGAACTGCTCCAGGTGCCGTTGCTTGGCCTGTTCGCGGATCGAATCCGCTACCTTCTGCTCGAAATTCGAGTAGGCCTGAACGATGTACCAGCGTTTGCTCATTGTCTCGTCCCGGTGACTGGCGCCGCCGTCCGTCCGCGCGTTCATCCGCCGATCCCCAGCACGAGGGTGACCAGGAACCGCATCACCTGGTCGGCGAGGAGGAAGAACACCGAGGCGACCGCGACCATGACGAATACCATGGCGGTGGTGATGGCGGTTTCGCGCCGAGTGGGCCAGGTGACCTTCTGGGCCTCCGCGCGCACTTCCTGCAAGAACTTGAAAGGACTGACCTTGGCCATCGCGCGTCCGTCGTGACTCACTGTCTTTCGAGCAATATACCCCCGCCGCACGGATCAGAGCTGCGATCCAACGGCCGGGAGCATACGGGGTTCTTGTGCTGTTTTGGCGCCGAGACCTCTAAAACAACGCCGGCCCGGCGGTTCGCTCAGGGGCTGAGATACGGTCTTCGGCCTAAAGGGTCAAGGGGACGGCGGAACTTGGCGCAGCCGGACCGGCCGTTAATCCGGTCAGAAAACACCCAAGCAAGCTCCAGGCAACGCGCTGCTTCGGTCCTACTCACCCTTGATGTTGGCCTCGCGGATTACCCGGCCGTAGTCCTCGAATTGGGTCCGGATCAGGCGGGCGAAATCGGCGCCGCAGGTGCCGACCGGATAGAGTCCCTGCATCGTGAGCTTCTCCCTGACCTCCGGCACCTTGAGCGCGTCCGTGAACCAATCCGTGAGCTGGGCGATCCGCTCCTTCGGGGTCCGGGCTGGCGCGAACATGCCGAACCAGAGCTCATATTCGAACTCCCGATAGCCGCCCTCCGCCGCCGTTGGGAGCTCGGGCAGCGGCTCGATCCGCCGCGGCGTCAGCGTCGCCAGGGGTCGCAGCGTCCCCGAATTGAAATGGCCGGCAAGATCGCTGTAGTTGGCGATGCCCGCGGTGACGTGGCCGCCCAATACCGCGTTGACGGTCGGCGCATTCCCCGGGAAGGGCACATAGGTCATCGGCACGTGAGCGACGCTCTTGACCCGCTCGAAGCCGATCTGCGACTGCGTCGCCGGGCCGGTGCTGGCGAGCGTCAGTTCGCCGGGCTTGGCTCGTGCCGAAGCCATAAGGTCCGCCATGGTGCGGTACGGTGACATGGCGTTCACGGCAAGGAGCTGCGGCGACTGCACGAGATTGCAGATCGGCTCAAAGCTCGTGAGCGCGTTGTAGTTCTGCTTGCGCAGATGCGGATTGATGACGAGGGCGGGCGTGAACAGCGCCAGCGTGTTGCCGTCGGGCGGGGCGCGCGCGGCGATCTCGGTACCGATCACGGTCCCGCCGCCGGGACGGTTGTCGATCACGATCGTGACGCCGCGGGTGCGCCCGATCTGGTCCGCCACCAACCGGGAGATGATGTCGCCGGTGCCGCCCGGCGGGAACGGGTTGATCAGCCTGATCGTGCGCGCTTGTGGCCACGCGGGGTTGGTTATCGCCGCGACTGCAAGAACCGAGGCGCTGAAGACCAGGGCAAGAACTCTGGCCCGCGC
>JAVHWG010000067.1:0-15039 GCA_032159965.1 Mycobacterium sp. | reverse complement strand
GGCAGGAATCGAGCCAGCAGCGACCAGGATAACGATGACAGCAACCGGCACGTTGATCCAGAACGCCCCGCGCCAGGTCAAGTGGTCCGTGACGTAGCCCCCCATCAGCGGGCCGATGACGGTCGTGACCCCGAACACCGCCCCCAGGGCGCCTTGGTACCGACCGCGTTCCCGCAACGGAACGACCTCGCCTATTAGCGCCGCGGCGGTGACCATGATTGCGCCGCCTCCGATGCCCTGCAGCGCGCGCGAGCCGACCAGCATCGTCATCGAATTTGCCAAACCGCACAGCACCGAGCCGGCGAGGAAGAACACGATCGCGGCCTGGAACACGAGCTTGCGGCCGAAGAGGTCACCCAGCTTGCCGACGATCGCGGTGACGATCGTCGACGCGAGCAGGTAGCTCGTCACCACCCACGATTGGTGACCGCCGCCGCCGAGATCGGATACGACGGTCGGAAGGGCGGTAGCCACGATGGTCTGGTCCAATGCGGCCAGCAGCATGCCGAACAAGATCGCCGTGAAGATGAAGTTGCGGCGCTGCGGGCTGATCAGCGTGTTGTCGGCAGGCTGGACCTGTTCGATAGTCGAGCTAGCCATATCGGTCAGCCTACGGCCCGGCCACTGCTAGGCGCTGCTGCGCCAGCCCGCCACGCCGACCACGATCATCCGCAGCTGTTTGACGGAGATGCGTTTGATGTCCTCCTGCGCCGTCACATCCTGGGCGTCTTCGATGGCCTCGGCGACCACGATCATGGAGTTGACGAACAACCCCGCCAGGACGTTCAGATCTTCGGTACTCCAGCCGTTGAGACCGGGGAAGCGGGCCAGGTCGGTGGCGAGCTCCGAGGTGATCAGCCGGATCTCGGCGCGAATCGCATACCGCAGTACCGTGACGCCGCTGGACCGCTCCCGGCCGATGAACCGCCAGTGCTCGCGTTGGGCGGCGATGCTGCCTACCACGATTTCCACGGACGACTCGATCACCCGGTTCGGGTCGAGCTTGCCAGCGCGCGCCGACCGCAGCATGTCGCGAAGTACGCGGAAGGACTCGTCGATCAGGACGAGGCCGAGTGCTTCCATCGACTCGAAATGCCGATAGAACGCCGCCGGCACGATGCCTGCCTCGCGGGTCACCTCGCGCAGGCTGAGGGCGCTGAAGCTGTGGTCATCAAGAAGCTTCAACGCGGCGGCCACGATCGCCCGGCGAGTTGTCTCTTTACGCTCCTCGCGGGAAACCTTCGGCTGCGACGGTGTCGAGGAACCGGAGCGCCGGGATCGCGAAGAAGGCACACGACTGTTCACTGCTGAGGCAGTCTACGTGGCTCAGCCCCGACGGCAGCGCAGATCAGAGCAGAGGCGATGCTGCACGGCTCAAGGACTACGCCGTCCGCCGACTGTCGGAGAAGTGAATTCAGCGCACATCTGTTCACCCATGTGAGTCCGACCACAAACACGTGTTAACACTTGATTCAGGCCTCCCTTCGCATCATGGTGTACATATGTTCACTCAAACCCTTTCCAGGCGGGTACTGGGTTCGCCCCTCCTCGACCTGCTCACAGGGCCGCATGGCGTCGACCGCTTCACCGAACTGGTCGAGCCCACGTGGTCTTTGAGCGACGCTCGGGCCCGGGTCGTCTCGGTGGACCGTCGCACGCCGCGCAGCGTCACCCTGACGCTCGCACCAAACGCCGCCTTCCGTGGATTCAGGGCCGGCCAGCACATCAACCTGACAGTCGAGATTGACGGCAGGCGCCGCACCCGCTGCTACTCGCCTGCGAGCGCCGAAGGCGCCTCACTGATCGAATTGACCGTCGGGTTGCACGACGGTGGGCTGGTGTCGACGTACCTGCGCCGCCATGCCCGGCCAGGAATGGTCGTCGGACTCGACGGCGTCGGCGGCGAGTTCGTGCTGCCCGCCACGCGTCCCCGGCGGATCCTGTTCGTGTCCGGCGGAAGTGGCATCACCCCGGTGATGTCGATGTTGCGCACGCTCACTGCCGAGAACTTCGACGGCGAGATCGCGTTCGTGCACTACGCCCGGTCGGCGGACGAGGCGTGCTACCGCGGCGAGCTTGCCGCCACCCCCGGAGTGCGTGTGTTGCACGGGTATACGCGCTCCACCGATCGTGGCGATCTAGAGGGCCACTTCGACGCCGGTCATCTCGCCGCCGCGATGTCTTCGCCGGATGCGGTCTACGTATGCGGTCCGCCTGCGCTGGCCGCGGCGGTGCGCGAACACTGTGAGAACGTCAGCGCCGAAACGTTTGTCCCACCCGTATTCGACGCGCCCGGGAAAGGCTCGGGCGGTCGAATCACGTTCTCCGACAGCGATGTCGACGCCGTAGACAACGGTAGGCCGCTGCTGGAGCAGGCGGAGGCTGCCGGCCTGACACCAGAGAGCGGATGCCGCATGGGCATCTGCCACACCTGCACGCGCCGCAAGACACGCGGCGCGGTGAAGAACCTCATCACCGGCGCGGTGTCGACCACCGACGAGGAAGACGTGCAGATCTGCGTGTCCACCCCGGTCGGCGACGTCGAAATCGCGCTCTGACAAGAGAGGAACAACCATGACCACGCACTCAACACCATCGCCCGCCCGGGGTGTCGCCCTGACGCCCGAGCAGACCGAGGCCTTCGGACGCGAACTCGACGCGCTGAAAGAGCGCATTACCGCCGACCTCGGCGAACGCGACGCGACCTATATCCGCCGGGTCATCAAGGCTCAGCGAGCACTCGAGGTGGGTGGCCGCGGGCTGCTCATGGCGGGCGTGCTGCCGCCGGCATGGCTGGCGGGAACCGCGATGCTCGCGTTGTCGAAGATCCTCGACAACATGGAAATCGGGCACAACGTGATGCACGGCCAGTACGACTGGATGGGCGACCCGACGATCTCCAGCCGCGGCTTCGAATGGGACACCGCGTGCCCAGGCGATCAGTGGCGCCATTCCCACAACTACATGCACCACACGTACACCAACGTCGTTGGCATGGACCGCGACATCGGCTATGGCATCCTTCGGATGAGCGAGCAGCAGCGCTGGCGGCCGTACTTCCTGGGCAACCCGGTCTACGCGTTCCTGCTGATGGTCCTGTTTCAGTACGGAGTGGCCCTGCACGAGATGGAGACCGAACGCATCAAGTCGGGTGAGATCACTCTGGCGGACAAGCGCGAGATTCTCGACGGCATCTGGCGCAAGACCAAACGGCAGATGCTCAAGGACTACGCGGCGTTTCCCCTGCTGGCCGGTCCCTTCGCCCCGTTCGTGTTGACCGGCAATCTGACCGCGAACCTGATCCGCAACATCTGGTCGTTCAAGATCATCTTCTGCGGCCATTTCCCGGAGGACACGCAAGAGTTCTCGATTGAGGAGACGACCAACGAGACCAGGGGAGCGTGGTACTTCCGGCAGATCCTTGGCTCGGCGAACCTGAAGGGCGGCAAGCTGTTTCATATGCTGAGCGGCAACTTGTCGTTTCAGATCGAGCACCACCTCTTCCCCGACATCCCGGCGCACCGTCACGCGGAGATCTCCGTCGAGGTGCGCGAGATCTGCGAACGGTACGGCGTCCCCTACAACACCGGACCGCTGCCCCGGCAGTTCGGCACCGTCGTCCGCAAGATCGTCCGACTGGCGATTCCGCCTGCCCGGCAGATCGCCGAAGTGGTGCCTTTCATCGGCCGACGGACCGATCCGGTCTCAGCCGCGGCATAGGGACTGCGGAACTAGAACGTGTTCCAGATTCGGTTCATGCGGCGTAGCATCGCGAGGCATGAGCCGAATCGGAGACTTCGCTGACGATGACCTGACCGGCTGGTTCGCCGCTGCTCCCGAACTCGGGAAAGCCATCGGAAATTTCAGCGACGCTGTCTACCACCGGAGCCGGCTGCCGCTGCGGGTTCGCGAGATCGCTCGGATGGCCATCGCGCTGGACAACGAGTGCGCGGTGTGTGAGAACACCCGGTTCGGCGAAGGCCCGGCCGAAGGCGTCGACGAAGAGTTCTACGCCCACGTGCCGCAGTGGCGGACGTGGCCTGGCTACAGCGAGCAGGAGCGCATTGCCGCCGAGTTCGGCGAGCGTTTCGCGTCCGACCACACCGGGTTGCGCGACGACGAGCAGTTCTGGGCGCGCTGCAAGGAGCACCTCTCCGACGAGATCCTCGCCGATCTCGCGCTGTCGTGTGCCCTGTGGATCGGAATGGGTCGAGTTCTGCGGACGCTCGATATCGGACAGGCCTGCAAGATCACGGTGTGAGCCGCACGTCGACGGCCACCCGGCCCTTCTCGTCGCGCCGCGCCACGGCGTGGCCGGTCCGGTCGTTGCCGTCGAGCGTGATCGTCAGCGGGGCCCCGTCACCCAGGAAGTTCTTCCACCACGTCTTGGCGTCGGGCATCGACACGCCGATCACCACGTCGTCTCCGCGCCGGCGGTATCCCACCGGCAGGCTCACCGTGCGGCCCGACCGTCGACCGGTGTAGGTCACCATTGCGAACGTGCCACCGAGATACTTGCCCCACCTCGGCGATGTCGCCAATGCCACTATCGGCGCATTGAAGATCGGCCCGGCACGCATGATCAAACGTGATATCTGCACACCGAATAGCCTACCGGGCAATTGAGTTCACGGCCCGAGACCAGGAGCGGCGAATGAGCTACCAGACGATCCTGTACACCACCGACGCGAAGATCGCGACGATCACATTGAACCAGCCCGAGGCGCTCAACACGATTGCGCCGCCGATGCCCGACGAAGTCGAGCAGGCAGTCAACGCCGCGGTGCGCGATGAGTCCGTGAAGGTCATCGTGCTACGCGGTGCCGGGCGAGCCTTCTGCGCCGGATACCGGACCGGAGATGGATTCGGCTACGACGACGCGTTCAGTACCGGTGGTCGGTGGGATCCGGGCAAGGACATGATGCAC
This sequence comes from Mycobacterium sp., assembly GCA_032159965.1. Lineage (GTDB taxonomy): Bacteria > Actinomycetota > Actinomycetes > Mycobacteriales > Mycobacteriaceae > Mycobacterium. The sequence continues at coordinate 10,112 of JAVHWG010000067.1, read as the reverse complement.
ACCACCGCTGCCGCCACATCGCCGCACCAGAAGTTCATGAGTATCTGGCGGTCGCCGAAGCCGGTGGTCGCCCAGGTGCACGGCTGGTGCCTGGGTGGCGGCAGTGACTATGCACTGTGCGCCGACATCGTGATCGCCAGTGAGGACGCGCAAATCGGCACGCCCTATTCCCGAGTGTGGGGTGCGTACCTGTCCGGAATGTGGATCTACCGGTTGGGTCTCACCCGAGCCAAATACCACGCATTGACCGGCAAGCCGCTGTCCGGCCGGGAGGCGGCAGATATCGGACTGATCAACTTCGCCGTGCCGTTCGCCGATCTCGAGGCGACGGTTCGCGCCCAGGCCGAAGAGCTGGCCTCGCTGCCGATGGGTCAGCTTGCGGCGCAGAAACTGATGGTCAATCAGGTCTACGAGAACATGGGGCTGGCATCCACGCAGACGCTTGGAGCAATTCTCGACGGCATCATGCGGAACATCCCAGAGGCGCACGCGTTCATGGACCATGCTGCCGCCCAGGGCGTTTCGTCTGCGGTCGCTGAAAGAGACGGCCCGTTCGGCGACTACAGCCAGGCACCGCCCGACCGCAAGCCCAACCCGGCCCACATCATCTACCCGTAGTGCAGGAATTCAGGCCTCGTGGCCAGGTTCGAGATCACGCACATCGGAGAACGTCACCAACTCGTCAAGACTTTGCGGCGCATGACCTGCGACAGGTTCGAGCAGATGCCCAACATGATCGCCGACATCGAAGCGAGTGACGACGCGCCCGGCGAACCACGCGACGGCACCGTCGAGTATCGGCAGATTTTCCGGTCCGTTGCTCCAATCGCAACGGTTGAACTTGTCGACGCGGTCGCCGGTCTCGCTGCCGAAAAGCCGCGCCAGCTGCCGGTGTTCACGGGGCAGCAGGTGCACGGCCAAGTGTGTCGCACGCTCGGCGACCCGGAAGGTGTGATTCTTCTTCGAGAGCCCGACCAAGAAACGTGACGGACGAATGCTGACCTGACTGGTGAAACCCACCAGACATCCGCCGAGCTCATCTCCGGCGCGGGTGGTGACAATGAACATCGGGTAGTTCAGCAAACCGACGAGTTCATCGAATGCTGACGCATCGTTGTCGTTGGCCATCGCAATCCGCTCTGGTTGTGTGTCATGGGTGTTCACCGGCTGTTCAAGTATGCGACGGTGTCACGTGGCGCTTCGCACATGCGTGCAATCTCTGATGAACCAAATGCGTGTGGTTCAGGTCGCCAACTTCTACGGACCGCGTTCTGGTGGGCTGCGGACGGCGGTCGACAGGCTCGGCGCGGAGTACTGCGCCGCAGGACACCACGTTTATCTGGTCGTTCCGGGTTCTATTGCGACGCGAACATTGCTGACCAGTGGAGTCCTGCGAATCTCTGTGCCGGCCAGGTCAATTCCCTTCACTGGTGGCTATCGCGCCGTCATGCCAGGGCCGGTCAGGCGCCTGCTCGCCGAACTCGAGCCTGACGCGCTCGAAGTGTCCGACCGGCTCACGCTACGATCGATGGGCCGCTGGGGCCGCCGCCACGATGCGACCACCGTCATGATCTCCCATGAGCGCCTCGACCGGCTTGCCGGGCTTTTTCTACCGAGCCGCGGCGCCAGGCGACTGGCCGATTTCGCGAACCGGCGCACCGCCGCAAACTACGACATCGTCGTGTGCACCACCGACTTCGCCCGCGAGGAGTTCGACCGCATCGGGGCATGCAACGTCGCGACCGTTCCGCTCGGGGTGGATCTGGACACCTTTCATCCACGTCTACGGTCAATCCGGCTGCGGCGAAAGTGGGCAGCGCCGGGCCAGCCGCTTCTGGTGCACTGCGGTCGGCTCTCAGTTGAGAAGCGGGCCGACCGCAGCATAGATGCGCTTGCCGCCCTTCGTGATTCGGGCGTCGATGCTCATCTGCTGGTCATCGGAGAGGGGCCGATGCGCCGCAAGCTCGAACGTCAGGCCGCCGGGCTGCCCGTCAGCTTCACCGGTTTCGTGGACGACCGGGGACAAGTGGCCGCCATGCTGGCGTCAGCCGATGTCGCACTGGCGCCTGGACCCCACGAGACCTTCGGGCTCGCGGCGTTGGAGGCGCTGGCCTGTGGCACTCCCGCGGTGGTCTCCCGCACGTCGGCCCTGCGTGAAATCGTCACCGCCGACAGCGGGGCCTACGCCGCCAATGACCCCGACTCGATCGCGCGCGGCGTCGTCGAGATCATCAGCCGGCCGTTGCGCCGACGTCGTCGCGACGCGCGTAAGCGTGCCGAGCAGTTCACCTGGCAGCGGACGGCCGAGAGGATGCTCGACATCCTTGCGCCTGCCGATCAGTCACACAGCCCGCCGTTCTCCGCCTGACGCGAGGGTCTGCCCACAGGACGTCGCACGGTGCCTGCAGAATGATCGGGATGACAATCCAAGCGGACGCGGCGCCGTCGATTGCCGGGCTAGAGGCCAGCGGCATCGAGACGATCATCGGTACTGTTGTCAATCCCGCAGGTCTGATCCATGCAAAAACCGTGCCGCCCCGTCGGTTGAACGCGTTCGCGGACCCCGGTTTCGGGGCGAGCCCGGTCTGGCATGTGTTTGCCATCGACCAGACCGGCATCGCGGTGACCAAGGATTTCGGCGTCGTGGGCGACGAGCGGATCCGGATCGACCTGACCGCATTGAAGACTCTCGGCGGGGGCCTCGCCTGGGGCCCTGGGGCCTTCTACGACCAAGACGGACAACCTGTTTCGACGTGCAGCCGGGGCACTCTGCAGCGCGTCGAGGGTCGGCTCCGCGCGCAGAACCTGGAGGCGCTGATCGGTCATGAGATCGAGTTCCTCCTAGTGGGGCCCGACGGCGACCGGCTGCCGTCGCACCTGTGGGCGCAATATGGCGCGGCGGGCGTGCTCGAACACGAGGAGTTCGTTCGCGATGTCACCACGGCGGCCGCGACCGCCGGTGTCGGCGTCGAGCAGTTCCACCCCGAATACGGCGTGAACCAGTTCGAAATCTCCCTGTCCGCGCTGTCCCCAGTCGCGGCCGCTGATCAACTGGTGCTGATGCGGCTGATCCTCGGTCGCGTTGCCCGCCGCCACGGAGTGCGCGTGAGCGTCTCGCCCGTGCCGTTTGCCGGAAGTGTGGGATCCGGTGCACATCAACATTTCTCGTTGACCAGGGATGGTGCGCCCCTTTTCGCCGGCGGGACCGGCGCCGCCGGCATGACCGAGGACGGCGAACATGCGATCGGCGGTGTCCTGGCCGGGCTTTCGGATGCACAGGGCGTTCTCAGCGGTTCAGTCGTGTCCGGATTGCGGCTGGAACCGGGCTTCTGGTCCGGCGCGAGCGTCTGCTGGGGCACTGAGAACCGGGAGGCGGCGGTGCGTTTCCTGGTTGGCGGGCCAGCCAACCCGCACGGTGCCAACGTCGAGGTCAAGCCCGTCGACCCGTCAGCGAACCCGTACTTCGCGTCGGCCGCGATCCTGGGGCTTGCGCTCGACGGCATCCAATCGCGAAGCCCGCTGCCGCCGGAGGTGGCCGTCGATCCCGCCGGTTTGTCCGACGAGGACCGCGACCGTGCGGGCGTCGTGGCGCTACCCACCGACCAGGCAACCGTGATCTCCGCCCTCGCCGGCTCCAGCCGGATCCGCGGCATCCTCGGCGACTCCGCCGTCGACGCGATCGTCGCGGTGCGTCGCTACGAGCACGACACCTACGGCGAGTTGGAGCCCGACGAGTTGACCGAGAAGTTCCGCATGGCGTGGAGCGTGTGACGTGCAGGCCGGCACGTCGGCTCTGGTCGAGCACGTCAGCCGGCTGCGGCTCGTCGATCACCACGTGCACGGCTGCTGGACCAGCGCTGGCGACCGAGCTCGCTTCGAGAATGCACTCAACGAGGCCAATACCGAACCCCTCGCCGAATTCGACTCCGGATTCGACACGCAACTCGGGTTCGCTGTCCGCGCACATTGCGCTCCCGTGCTCGGCTTGTCACCGCACGCGGCCGCCGACGATTATTGGAAGCGCCGCGCGGAACTCACCGAAAGCGCAGTGGCACAAATGTTTCTCACCGCCGCAGGCGTTGACGACTGGCTGGTCGACACGGGTATCGGCACCGGGGTCGCCGACATCGACGCGATGGGCACCTTATCGAGTGGTCGGGTCCACGAGGTGGTTCGCCTGGAGCAGATCGCCGAAGAGGCCCTGCAGGGTGGTGGAGATTACGCCGACGCCTTTGACGACCGCTTGTGCCGGCGGACTGCGACCGCTGTCGCGACCAAATCGATACTCGCGTACCGGGCTGGGTTCGACGGTGATCTGTCAGAGCCCACCGCAATAGAAGTCGCCGACGCCGCCGACAAGTGGCGCGATACTGGCGTCGGCCGGCTGACGGACCGCGTGCTTCTGCGGTTCGGGCTGCACCGGGCGATCCGGCTGGGCAAGCCGCTACAACTGCACGTCGGGCTTGGCGACCGAGATTGCGATCTGCACAAGGCGAATCCGCTGTTGCTGCTGGACTTCTTGCGCGACGTGACAATTCGGTCGCTCTGCCCGCCGATCATGCTGCTGCACTGCTACCCCTTCGAGCGCGAATCAGGTTACCTGGCGCAGGCATTCAACAATGTCTATGTGGACGGCGGTTTGTCCATCAACCATCTCGGAGCACGCGGGCGCGGCGTTGTGGCCCGCCTGCTCGAGCTCGCCCCGTTCCGCAAGATCCTCTATTCCTCGGACGGGTTCGGCCCCGCAGAGCTGCACTTCCTGGGAGCAGTTCTCTGGCGCAGAGGAATTCGGGATGTGCTGGCGGGCTTCGTGGATGCGGGGGAGTGGAGTGAAGCCGACGCGGTCCGCGTCGCCGATTTGATCGGGTACCGAAACGCCGCACGCGTGTACGGAATCGAATCCGATGAGCGGAGCACATGACCGATGGCAGCCAAGACGTCGGCCACGTTGCGGTTCGCCATCCTGCTCACGCTGACGAACGGCTTCCTCGACGCGTACACGTACATCGTCCGGGGCGGCGTGTTCGCCAACGTGCAAACCGGCAACGTCATCCTGTTCGCCATCGACATGCGACACCGACACTTCGGCAGTTCACTGGCGCACCTGTGGCCCATCCTGGCATTCCTTGCGGGCGTTCTCCTTTCGGCGCATATCAAGTCGGGCCGGATGGAGAGATTTGTCACTCACCCGTTGCGGTGGACGATGGCGTTTCAGGCCCTCGCGTTCGCGATCGTCGGTTTCGTCCCGACTTCGGTGCCTAACAGCTTCGTCACCATTCCGATCTCGTTTCTGGCCGCCATGCAGTTCACGCTATTCCGCAATATCGGCGACCTGACATATGTCGCGGTGGCCACCACCGGAAATTTGATGAGGTTCGTCGAGAGCGGATACCGGCTGTGCGTCGACAAGGACCAGACGGCGCGGCTGGCGTTCAAGGTTTACGGCGTATTGATCTGCGCGTTCGCCGGCGGGGCGGTCTCCGGAGCGTTCGCGAGCGAACAGTGGGGTCATCGCGCGGTTTGGTTGCCTGCGGCGTTCCTCGCCGTCACGTTGTTGTTGTTCATCGTCGACGAGCGGGAAGGTAGAGAACCCTGATCGCGGGTACCCCCGCCAGATGAGCACCCCTTCGGCCCCAGCGGTCCTATTCGACATCGACGGCACCCTCGTCGACTCCAACTACCTACACGTGCACGCGTGGGTGCGGGCATTCCATGAGGTCGGAATTGGTGTCGACACCTGGCGCATTCACCGATCGATCGGGATGGACGGCTCGACGCTGGTCGACACACTGTCCGACGGCGCGGACGACGACGTCCAGGACCGCCTGACGGATCTGCACTCGCGGTACTACGAAGAATCGACCCCCCTGCTCCGAGTACTGCCCGGGGGTCGCGACATTCTCGAGCACGTCGCCTCGATGGGCCTGCAGGTGGTGCTGGCCACGTCTGCGCCCGAGGACGAGTTGGCGATCCTGCGCCGTGTGCTCGACCGCGACAGCCTCGTCGCCGCCATCACCTCGTCAGAGGACGTCGACATGGCCAAGCCCGATCCCGGCATCGTCGCCGTTGCGCTTGACCGCGCAGGCGTGTCCGCAGACCGTGCCGTCTTCGTCGGTGATGCCGTGTGGGATGCAGAAGCTTGTGCAAGAGCAGGAGTTTCGAGCATCGGCCTGCTCAGCGGCGGGTTTTCGCGCGACGAGTTGACCGGCGCCGGCGCGGAGGCCGTCTTCACAGATGCGGCCGACCTGCTGACGCACATCGACGACACGGCGATCGCCAAGCTCGCGCAACAGACATGATTCGAAACCCCGAAACCCGGGAACCAAGGCGGTATGGCTAAGTACCGAGTGCTCGATCCCAAGGGCGACGTCACCGCGACCAAGGACATCGAAAGCGCCGACGACGCCCACGCCTGGTTCGTCGACAGCGCCGCCGACAGCGACGAACTCGGCTGGCGGATGGAGGTCGAGACCGATGGCGAATGGCGGTTCTTCGACGATTCCGAAGGCTCGCCGGACTAGCGCCGACCTCAGGACAGCCTCCACCCCATGTTCCTCGCGAACGTGAGCGCGTCGTCCGATGCCGATCCCAGGCTTACGCACCGCGCAACGTAGCCCTGCAGCATCACCATGAAGTTCATCGGGTTGTACGCGTCCTCCTCGTAGCTCCAGAGTCCGTCGCCGGCGTACTTCAGCAGGGTGATGTTCCCGGCTTCGTGGATGCTGCCGTCGCCCGGATCCTTCATCCTGTTGAGCACTTCGGAGAAAACCCAGCCCTTTTCCTCATCGATCGCGTGCCAGGACGTCGGGAACAGCGGCATCTCACTGCCCGGAAAACTATTCATCGTGGTCGTGATCCACTGCCGGATCGGCTCACGGCCCTCGAACGTTCCGAGTGCATGCTCCACATAGCGGGCATCCTCGGTGAATTCGTCGGCATAGCTGGGCCAGTCCCAGCTATGCCCGATCTGGACAACTCGTTGCTCATGCTGTGCGAACGCCGACTCGAGTTCCTCGCGCGACCATCGACTCATGCGGATTTCGTATCACACGGGATCGGGGCACAGGCCCACTTCGCCCGCCTTGGTCACCGGGGCTTATTCGGTGACGGCGACAACGTGGTGGTGGGCTGATGCACCTGCGAGCCGAGCGCATACACGTGGTCCGGGGTGAGCACTTTGGTGACCGCATTCGCCAGTGCTGTGCTGGGCTCGCTGCCCTGGTAGCTGATGTCGGTGTTGGACAAAATGACGAGTGTCTGGTGGGTGTCGGGCTGGTAGACCACCACGGACTGGTAGCCGGGGAGACTGCCGTTGTGACCGATCCACCCCCCAAGGCTGAAGATGCCGAGGCCGTAGCCGTCCGGCGGCGGCAATCCGTCGGCGCCGACGGTTTGCAGACGTTGCGCCTGCATTTGGGGGGACAGCAACTTGCCGGTCGCCAGCGCGGGCGCCCAGATGTGCATGTCGTTCAAGTCGGAAATCATCGCACCGGCGGCCCAGGCCCACGACGGATCCCAGTCGGTGGCGGTGGTCTCTGCACCGTCGGCAGTTTGGTCCGTGTAGCCCTGCGCGTGCGGGGCCGGGAACGCGCTGGTGGTTGGAAAGTGGGTGTGCGACATGCCAAGTGGCGTCAGGATGTGGTCGCGGATGTAATCCGACAGAGGTTGGCGGCTGATTTTCTCGACCAGGAGGCCGAGCAGGACCGTGTTGGTGTTGCAGTACTGAAAACTCTGGCCCGGCGCAAACGTCGTCGGCTGCGAGAACGCGTATCCGAGCAGTTCCTGCGGTGAGAAGCTGCGCCGGGGGTCCGCGAAGAACACCCGCTGAAACTGCGGGGCGTCAGTGAAGTTGGCCAGACCGCTCTGCATCCGCGCCAGTTCGCGCAGCGTGATGGCATCCCCGCCGGGGACGCCATCGATGTACTTGCCAATCGCGTCATCGAGCCCTACCTTGCCCTGGTCTGCGAGCTGCAGAACCGCAGTTACCGTGAATGTCTTTGTCACACTGCCAATCCGGCTGTAGAACGATGTTTCCATCGGCGCTTTGGTGGCCTTGTCCGCGACACCGTAGGCCCGCTCGTAGTGCCCGTTGGGTCCCCATATGCCCAGCATCACGCCGGGAACCGATGCGGCCGTCATCGCCTGGTCGAGCGCGGCGTCAATCTTCTGCTTCATGTCGGCGTCCAGCTCTTTGACAGATTCGGCGGTCGGCGACGCCGAGGCATCCTGCGTGGACGATCGACTGCCGCACCCGGACGCAGCCAGTAGGCAGAACACGGTGACAGCGATGAGAACTGTTCGCAGCCAACCGACTACGCCGGAGGGGTAAGTGTTCACGTGTGATCCTGCCAATCTGCGTACGACGAGGGTGTGACAACGGCCACACGAGGGTAAACCGATGTCATGACTACCACCGACCACAGATCACCCGAAGTCCAAGAACAGGCGAGGCAGCACGCTGACAAGGCACGTGCGCGGATGGACGAGCGCCGCGCCGGACAGGACGGTGGGGTAGGCGGCTGGATCGCCGACCGCGCCGGGGAGTGGGATCTGAGCGGGTTCGACGAGGCAACTATGCAGCGCCAGAAGTTCTTCTGGAACTCGCTCGTCGACTACTGGTTCCGGATGGAGATCGATGGCTGGGAGAACATTCCCGATCCACCCGCCCTGCTGATCGGCATCCACTCCGGCGCGCCGTTCGTGTGGGACGCCTGGACCGTGGGCGTCCAGTGGTGGCGCAGGTTCGGCCAGGAGCGCCAATTGCACGGCACCGCGCACGACGCACTGATGGCGATCCCGCTGATCGGCCGGTATTTCCGGGCGATGGGCGTGCTGCCCGCCGCGCCGGACTCGATCTCGACCGCGCTAGCAGAAGGCCGTGACGTCGCGTTGTGGCCTGGCGGTGAGGTCGACTCGCTGCGACCCTGGAGCGAACGCGATCGCGCCACGCTGGCCGGCCGCACCGGATTCGTCAAGATGGCGATCCGCGCGGGCGTCCCGATCGTGCCGATCGCGACGGTCGGCGGAGCCGACGCCATGCCGGTACTGATACGCGGAGACAAGCTCTCTCGGACGCTAAGGTTGGATAAGATGTTGCGGCTCAAGGTATTTCCGCTCGCAGTGTCCTTGCCGTGGGGCATTGCGCCCGCCATGCTGCCGCAGTTCCCGCTGCCCGCCAAGATACGGACGCGATTCATGCCGGCCATCGAGTTGTCCAACGACCCCGACCAGGCCGACGACGACGAATACGTGGAGCGCATGTACGCCGAGGTGCAGGACAGCATTCAGGCCGGTATGGACACTCTCGCGCGCAAGCGGGCGTTGCCGTTGTTCGGTTAATCCGGCGGTAGACAGTAGGAACGGGTCGCGAACTCCAGCGCCTGTCGGTGCAGAGCGTCCAGCTGGCGAACCTCGCTCGCGGTGGCCACGGCGTCGGCACGGGTCCCTGCACATTCAGGGCCGTGCAACAGCGCCGACTGGTCGACGATCTCGCTGACCATCGTGTGGTTGAGGACGTCGATCTGAGCGCGCGAGGACGACAGGTCGGGCGCCGTCGACGGCGCGGCATACGGGTCGAGTTTACACTGGGCGAACAGGCCGTACTCGACGGCCTCGGTGGCAGCGATCTGGTCGCGGAAGACCTGGCCGACGTACCGGGGATCCGCGCCGCCGGCGAGCGCCAGCGCGTTGACCGCCGCCAGCACTTGATTCACCCTGGCCGGGTCTTCGACGCTCGCCTTCGATCGCCATTTGACGGCTGCCACCGGGTCGGCGGTCACCAGTCGCTCCACCGCGGCTGAAACCAAACCCGCAAGTGGGTTCGGTTCCGTCGCCGCGGCCAGTGGGGTCACGCCCACACCGCTGGTCACCAGCAGGACACTTAGTCGGCAGAGCACTCGGCGCACACCACAGTCTTGCTTAACAGGTCCATGAGCCCTCCGCTTCACGGCGCGGTGTGCTCGGCGCCACGTCGACCGGCCGACTGTTTGGCCCGACACATTTGCGGGCAGTCCACCAACAGCAAAGTCGAACTAGACCCGAGATTGGACTGCGACGTGAGCGAACAGAACGCCGACCAGCTGGAAGCCGAACAAGAAAGCTCGGACGCGGGT
>JAVHWG010000051.1:0-4730 GCA_032159965.1 Mycobacterium sp. | reverse complement strand
GCCCTGGCCGATCACGTACAGGTCGACTTTGCCGTTGTCCAGGTGCCCCGGCTGGTCGCCCTTGATCCCGACGTCGGTGCGCAATTGGCGGGCGACGTCGATCGCGCCGGTGTTGTTGAACGCCAATTTCAACGGGATGACGTACGGCCGTTCGGGGCTCGGCGGCAGCTGCGGCGCGGGTGGCGCCAGCGACACAGCCGGCACGTCGGCGACCTTTTGATTGAGGACGGCGATCGCGGCGGTCATGTCCTCTCCGGTAGCGCCGGGACGCGGTGCGGCGACGAGCGCGAGCGGGGACGCGCCCTCACTGGGGAACTGCTTCTCCAGCTCCCGTTGCACGCGCAGGGATTGCGATCCCGAGACTTCGAACCCGCCACCGGTCAGGTTGCTGGATTCGTGCAATGCGACCAGAACAGCGGGTACCAGGACCAGCAACCAGACGACGAATACCGCCCAGCGATAGCGGCGCAGGTTGCTGCTCAAGCGCATCATGAACTGCTGGATGGTCTGGCCCCGCTTTCTTCCGCGTCAAGAGCCTACAGCAGCTTACTGAGCCCAACAGCGCGCTGACCTGGTGATGGGCGGCAGGTAAACCGGCTGGTCGGAGGATCGCAGCGGCGATACCCGACGCGTCCGGATACCCGTTTTGCATCCTATGATTGGCGGCCTGGCGCGGTTCGATGGCACGATGTGAAACGGCTGTTTGCTGGCTCTCGGTCCGCACTCGGTGACGGGGCCGAAGCCCTGGCCGGAACTCACGAGGGGTTGTCCATGAAAACGACTGCGTCTGTGCTGCGTCGGGTGCTCTACGGAGTTCTATGCGGCTGTCTGGCCGCCGCAGCGGCCGCAGCGGCCGCAGGGACGCTCGTCACTCCAGCGGCCACCGCGGCGAGCGACCCGTGTGCCGCGAGCGAGATCGCGCGGACCATCGGCTCGGTCGCGACCAACACCGCGGTGTACCTGGACTCGCACCCAGACACCAACAACGCGTTGACGGCCGCGTCTCAGCAGCAGGGGCCGCAGGCTCTCGGCATGGTGAAGAACTACTTCGACGCAAACCAGCAAGCGGGCAAGGACCTTCAGTCGCTTCAGCTGCCGCTGGCCGGCCTCACGAATAGGTGCAAACTGCCGGTATCTCTGCCGCAGGTCCTCCAGATGATGCAAGGCGCCCAGCAGGGGATGCCAGGCGGGGCGGCGCTTTCTCCCGGCCTGCCCTCGGCGCAGAGCGCGGCCCTGCCGCCGGCCGCCGGGGGACCGCCGCCGGGACCGGGGATTCCCGTCCTCGCGCCTGCCCAGTCGACGCCGACGCCTCTGGCACCCGCTCCGCCGGTGTCATCGGTCCGGTGAGCGCAGTCGGGACAGCGGCGCTGCCACGATGAGGAGCTCCGGTGCTTTCTCGGCATGTCTTTACCACAAGGCAAGAAACTGCCGACCAATTCTGCTTAGCTTCATGAAGTCGCCAACCATTGTTGGTTGCCGCGCGTTCGACACGTGACGAAGGAGCCAAATTCATGCTGCTGTCCGGCCGTACCGCACGCCGTGCGGTCGCAGGCGCGATCGGTGCAGGTGCGATCGCCAGTGCGACGCTGATCGGTGCCAGCCCGCTGGCGCTTGCCGACCCCCCACCCAACTGCACGGCGGGCGACCTCGCGGGCGTCGCGTCCGGCGTCTCGGCGTCTACGTCGGCCTACCTGTTCACCCACCCGGACGTCAACGACTTCTTCACTGGCCTGAAGGGCCAGCCCAAGAGCCAGATCAAGGACGATGTCCAGAAGTACCTGGACGCCAATCCGCAGGTGAAGGCAGACCTGACGAACATCCGTCAGCCGCTTGTCGACCTGAAAGAACGCTGCCGATAATCGCCTCGTGTCGGGCGAGCTAGGCACACCTGCCGGAGGCGGGGGCGAAATGCCCGTCCAGAGCGGCGCGGGACCGATGGTGCTGATGGTCGACGACGACCCGGACGTCCGCACCTCGGTCGCCAGGGGACTGCGGCACTGGGGTTTCGACGTCCGAGTGGCCGCCAGCGGCAAGGAGGCCCTGCGGCTGCTCTCCGGGGAGTCGCACGACGCGCTGGTCCTCGACGTGCAGATGCCCGAATTGGACGGCGTGGCTGTGGTGACGGCGCTACGCGCACTTGGCAATGACATCCCGATCTGCGTGCTGTCGGCGCGCGACTCGGTCAACGACCGGATCGCGGGGCTGGAAGCGGGCGCGGACGATTATCTGACCAAACCGTTCGATCTCGGCGAGCTCGTGGCGCGCCTGCATGCGCTGCTGCGCCGGTCGTCGCATTCCGACGAGCACTCGGATGCAATGACTGTGGGCCCGTTGACAATCGACACGGCACGGAGGCTGGTGTTCGTCGCAGGCGAGCGAGTCGACTTGACTAAGCGCGAGTTCGACCTGCTGGCAGTGCTCGCCGAAAACGCTGGAGTGGTGCTCACCCGGCAACGACTCCTCGAGCTCGTCTGGGGGTACGACTTCGACGTCGACACGAATGTCGCCGACGTATTCATCAGCTACCTGCGGCGCAAACTTGAACGCGACGACTTGCCACGGGTCATCCACACGGTGCGCGGGATCGGATACGTGCTGCGGACCGAACCGTGAACCGGTTCACGCATGTGGTGCACAGATCGACGTCGCTGCGCACCCGCGTGGCGATCGCCGCGGCGCTGGCCGCCGCGGTCGTGGTCGCGTTGTTCGCGTTGGTCGCCTCGGTGCTTCTGGTCAACAACGACGCCGCTCAACTCGACCGCCGCCTGGACGCGATCATCGACACCAGCGTGGACCCGCGTCCCAACGCCACCGAACCGCGGGCGATTCTGCAGACCATCCGCTCGAGCACCACGCACCAGGTGGTCTATCAGCGGGGATTTCAGCTGCCTTCGCTGGCCCCGGGGACGACGACGGTCAACGTTACCGGGATCAACTACCGCGTCCGCACGTTCGAGCGCACCCAGCCGGACGGCGACGTACTCGTGTCGATCGGCATCCGCGTCGACAGCATTCTGCTGGACAGCTCGCGAATCCCGTTGTACCTGTTGATCGGTGGCGTGGCTGTGCTGATCGCCGCCGTTCTCGGGTGGCTCTTCGCGGGGCCCGCGGTCCGGCCGCTGCGACGACTGACCGCACACACCAGGCGACTCGGCAAGGAGGACGCCGCCATGCCGGTGGTGCGCGGTATTCGCGAGGCCGAAGACCTTTCGGAGGCGATGTCAGGCATGCTGGCACGACTGGCGTCGGCGCAGGCATCGACCACGAACTCGTTGCAGGCCGCCCAGGATTTCGCCGCGAACGCCGCCCATGAACTGCGGACCCCGCTGACCGCGATGCGAGCCGACCTGGACACGCTGCGCATCCACAACTTGCCCAGCGACGAGCGTGAGGAGGTGGTGGCCGACCTGTCTCGCGCTCAGCGCCGGGTCGAGGCCATCATCACCGCTCTGGGCCAGTTGGCGTCGGGCCAGTTGGCGCAGGTCGAAGATCGCGAACCGATCGACGTCGACGATCTGCTGGAGCGGGTCGCACAGGAGAACATCCGGCAATCACCGCCGGTCGAGATCGAGGTTCACGCAGAGCGAGTGGGCACGATCTTCGGGTGGCCGAGCGGCCTTCGGCTCGCAGTGGACAACCTCGTCCGCAACGCCATCACCCATGGCGGGGCAACCCGTATCACGCTTACGGTGAGCCGCGAGGACGGCAAGATCGCGATCATCGTCGATGACAACGGCCGGGGCCTGCCTGCCGACGAACATCGCACCGTGCTCGGCCGCTTCGCGCGCGGCAGCACCGCCGCACCCGGGGGCTCCGGACTCGGACTGGCGCTGGTTGCCCAGCAGGCCGCACTGCACGACGGCGACATCGAACTCTCCGACGGACCGCTCGGGGGTCTGCGGGCGATCTTGCGGGTGTCTACCCTCGACGGTCCGCCGACCGGCGAGCCAGGAAAGCCACGCCCGCCCGCCAGCCGAGGAGCAGAACGCCCGTCACCAATGAAGCGACGACTACGAAAGTAGCGGCGACGCTTCCAGAGTTGGCTTTGCGCAACGCCATCCCGATCGCGACTGTGCATACCCAGACGACGACGCCCGTCGGTGCGATCGCGAGCGGGCGGCGCCACCGCGCACTGGCCAGCCAACCGACGCCGGCGCCGACGAGGAACGGCCATGCGGTCTCGGCTACGCCGGCCACAGTCAGGCCTTCGGCATGGCTGCGACGTCCGATCGCGCAGAACACCACCACGCACAGCGCATCGACGACCGGCGCCGCCCACTGACGTGTGGTGATCATCGGGCCGGATAGCTCGTCACGTCCAAACCGAGTGGCACTCGGTACGTTTCGTCCTGCGCGGTGACCCCGTGCTGGAATTCTGCCGGTCCGCCGTTGTCAGCGAGGGTGTCGAGCGAAGTGAGCCGGCCCGCGAGGCGAAACTTGTCGAACACGAAGGGTAATCCGTTGGACCGCAGCGGTTCCGGAGTGCTCATCACCTGGAAGTGCAAATGCGGGGCATCGCTGTTGCCGCTGTTGCCGAGTAGACCAAGAGGTTGACCGGTTGTCAGCTTGTCACCGACCTTGGGCTTCACGCTGCCGGTCTTGAGGTGGGCGTACATCACGTAGTTGCCACCGCCGATGTCCTGCACCACGTGGTTTCCGGCGTACTGATCCAGCGGCAGCCCCTGCGGACTGGCGCCGGGCACCTGTTCGGGCAGGCCGTCCACGACGGC
>JAVHWG010000459.1:0-13585 GCA_032159965.1 Mycobacterium sp. | reverse complement strand
AGCGCCGCGTGGGTGTGTTCTGCCAACGGAGTGAAGAATGCCCGGGCAACGGTCATTCCGTGATCGCTGTACCGAAGAAGGACTTTGCGGCGATCTGCCGGGTCGGTCTCGCGGCGGATGTGGTCGGTCGCGATCATCCGGTCCACGAGATACGTGATCGCCGCCCCGGACACCCCCATCCGGTCTCTGAGTTCCCCCGACGTCAGCGGACGTCCGGCAGCGTCGGCGACCATCACGTGCAGCAGGGCACGGAAGTCTCCCGAGCTCACTTGATGACGCGCGGCGAACAGCCGGCCGATCTGGTCGGATTCGGCGGACAGTGCGCGAACGTCGGCGGAGATCTGCTCTTCCAAGTCCGCACGACTCGAAGCCTTCGTCATCGATGTGCAGCATATCGGCGTCGTCGTCATATGTTCAGTTGATTAATCGTTAAGTATCTGAAATTATTGGCCGATGGTGTGGGACCGGATAGCGACATTGGTGACGTCGCGGCGCTCCTGGCTGATTGCCGTGGTCGTCGGACTTCTCGGCGGCGTCGTGATCGGGCTGTCCGGCGGCGGTTCAGCAGGTACGACGTCCCCCGAATCACTTCCTCCGACAGCTGAATCGGCGCGGGCAGAGACTGCAGCCGCACAGTTCCCCGGGGGTGAGCAGGCGTCGGCGATCCTCGTCGTCACCCGCGCCGACGGCGGGGTGTTGAGCGCCGCCGATCTCGCCGCGGTAGCCAGAGTCGGCGGTTCTCCTGCGATCGTCTCGAAAGATCAGAAGGCTGCACTCACGACGGTGCCACTGTCCGCCGACCTTTCCGGCTTCGCGCTCAACGACGCGGTCAAGGGCCTGCGCGCGAAAGCGAAGGACGGTCTTGGAGACACACTCGTCGCCCACGTAACCGGCGGACCGGCGTTCGGTGCCGACATTGCGAACTCGTTCACCGGCGCCAACATCACACTGCTCATCGTCACCGCGCTGGTGGTCGCGATCCTGCTCATCGTCACGTACCGGTCACCGGTGCTCTGGCTGCTGCCGCTGGCAGTCATCGGGTTCGCCGACCGCGTCGCCACTTCGGTGGGCGCCCTCGTCGCCGATGCCACCGGGCTGGCGTTCGACGGATCCACATCCGGTATCACCAGCGTGCTCGTCTTCGGCGCCGGCACCAACTACGCACTGCTGCTGATATCCCGCTATCGAGAAGAGCTGCGGCACAATGCCGATCACCGCGTTGCTTTGAAGCAGGCCGTGCGCGCAGCCGGGCCCGCAATCGTCGCGAGCAACGCGACCGTCGTATTGGCGCTCCTGACACTCTTGCTCGCGCAGACGCCGAGTAATCGAAGTCTGGGGGCGCTGGCGGCGTGCGGGCTGCTGGTCGCCGCGATGTGCGCGCTTCTCGTACTGCCGCCACTGCTGGCGGTCCTCGGCCCGCGTCTGTTCTGGCCGTTCGTTCCACGCGCGGGCAGCGCCGACACGGTCGCGGCCGGCCCCTGGCACCGTGTCGCGGTTGCGGTGAGCCGGCGGCCGGTGATCGTCGGCGGTACCGCGACCGTCCTGCTGGCCGCGCTGGCGATCAGCCTGATTGGCACCGCCACCGGGCTATCGCAAACCGAGCAATTCCGGGTCAAGGCCGACTCGGTGGCCGGTTTCGACACGCTCGCAACACACTTCCCGGGCGGAGCCGCAGACCCGGCTGTGGTGGTCGCGAGCACCGACCGCGCAGACGCTGTGCAGCAGGCGATCACCGGTACGCCTCGCGTGGTGTCGGCCAATCCGACCGGACAATCAAGAGACCTGACGCGCTGGACCGTCATCATCGATGCGGCTCCTGGTTCCGGCTCGGCATTCGAAACCGTTGCCGCGGTGCGTGATTCGGTGCATCAGGCGGATTCGGACGCATTGGTGGGCGGATCGGACGCCAGGGCTTTCGACTCGCGCGCCGCCGCCGTCCACGACCGAGCGGTGATCATTCCAGCGATCCTGGCCGTCGTGCTGGTCGTGCTGTACATGCTGCTTCGCGTCGCCCTGGCACCGCCTGTGCTCGTTGCCGCCACCGTGTTGTCCGCACTCGCGGCTCTCGGCCTGGGCAGTTGGGTGAGCATTCACGTGTTCGGCTTTCCCGCCCTGGACAACAGCACCCCGCTCTACGCGCTGCTGTTCCTGGTCGCGCTCGGTGTCGACTACACGATCTTCCTGGTGACGCGCGCACGCGAGGAGACCGCAGAACATGGCACCCGTGATGGAATGGTCCGCGCGGTGTCGGCGACAGGTGGCGTGATCACCAGTGCCGGAATCGTTCTAGCAGCGGTGTTCTGCGTACTCGGCGTGCTCCCCCTGATTGTGCTGACGCAGCTCGGAATCATCGTCGGGCTGGGAATCCTGCTCGACACCTTCGTCGTGCGAACACTGGTGATACCGGCGCTGTTCGCATTGATCGGTCCGGCGATCTGGTGGCCTAGTCCGACGGCGACCGCAGCTCCTCGAACATTCCGGCCCTGAGCAGGAACATGGCACTGACGACCAGCACCCAGACCGGGAACGCCATGGTCACCCACATGCTAATGTCGCTGGCCACTAGGATCGACAGGGCAACAAGGTAACTGAGAAACGCCAGCCATTTGGGCATGAGGCCTGTTCGGAGCCATATCGTCGCCGACGAGATCATGAACACAGCCGCCATCCGCACGGCGTAGGTCTTGGTGGTGGACAGCACGACCATCTTGCCGAAGTCGACGACCTCCTCATGCGCGGCCTGGTCGACGACGCCGGTGTTCATCGCCACAAGACCGGCCGAGACCGCGGTCGCCACAAACATCATGGCCAGGAACAAGATTCCACTGCCGAAGACCACCGTGGCGAAGAACCTGTCCTCGTAGTGGCCGAACCCGTCCCGCACAACCCCGATGAACCACAGAAAGCTGATACCCGCGAACGGCATCAGCACCGCCGCCGTGGTGAGCCCGGTGTGGTTGACCGAGAGCCACTCCGCCGAATCCTTGATGCCCTCGGGCATTCTCAGCCGCAACAGGACGATGACGGTGCCGAAGAGCAAAGCGAACAGCACGCCGGCAAGCGCCGCGGCTTTGGGTGTTCTCAGTTGATGGAGATGCGGGCTGCTCATGGCTGTCCCGGTAGTAGTTTCACCATCAAGCCCGTCCCATCTGCCAGCACTGCACCATTCGGGCCGATCAGTTGGCCCGACACGAAAGCCTTGCGACCGTCGACGGAGTCGAGGCGGCCCGTTGCTACCAACGGTGTATCGATCGGCGTGACGTTGCGGTAGTCGACGTGCAGGAACGCGGTGCGGCTGATGGGCCTGTCGGCGGCGTGGATCACCATGCCGAAGAGCCAGTCGAACACCATCGGCAGCACACCGCCATGTACCGCCATGTTGCCGCCGACGTGATAGCGGCTGAACTGGCCTCGCAGCTCAACACATTCCGGCTCGTATCTGGTCAGCATCCACGGCGGCATCAACAGGCTGCCCATGCCGGGCAGTTTCGGCGACCGACCGGCCGGCGGCACACCTTCAGGCGACTCGGTCGGCGCCAGCAGGCCGACGAGCCCTTCGACACCGTCCGCGGCGGTGTCCCAGTCGTCTTCAGAAGGGTTGGCCGACACGGCCAGATCCTGCAGTCTGCGCATCGCGGCGAGGAACCGCGCGAAACCCGGTGGCGGATCGGCGAGCTCGTACTCGGGGAAGCCGCCGTGCTTGTAGTAGTCGGGGTCTTCGGACGAGGTGCTCACACCGACGCTGCCAGGATGTCGCGGCGCACGATGGTCTGGTCGCGTCCCGGCCCGACGCCGATGCACGAAACATGCGCGCCGGCAAGTTCTTCCAGACGCAGCACGTAGTCGCGTGCCTTCGCGGGCAGGTCGTCGAACTCGCGCGCGTCGGAGATGTCCTCCCACCAGCCGGGCAACTCCTCGTACACGGGCTCGGCCCGAGCGAATTCATCCTGCGTCATCGGCATCTCATCGACGCGCCTGCCGTCCACCGTGTAGGCGACGCAGACCGGCACCGTCTGCAGGCTGGACAGCACGTCGAGCTTGGTGACGAAGTAGTCGGTGATGCCGTTGACACGGGACGCATACCGCGCGATCACCGCGTCGAACCACCCGCAGCGTCGTCGCCGCCCAGTGGTGACGCCCACCTCGCCTCCGGTCTTCGCCAGATACTCGCCGTTCTCGTCGAACAGCTCGGTGGGGAACGGCCCCGAACCGACCCGGGTGGTGTAGGCCTTGAGGATTCCGAGCACGACGTCGATGCGCGTGGGGCCGATGCCCGACCCCACGGCCGCGCCGCCCGCGGTCGGATTCGATGACGTCACATACGGATACGTGCCGTGGTCTACGTCGAGCAGCGTGCCCTGGGATCCCTCGAGCAGGACGGTCTCACCCTCATCCAGGGCGGTGTTGAGCAGCAGTCTGGTGTCGGCGATCCGGTGCGCGAAGCCTTCAGCCTGCTCGAGCACCGCGTGGACGACCGTGTCGGGGTCCAGCGCTTTCCGGTTGTAGATCTTGACCAGCACCTGATTCTTGAACTCCAGTGCGGCCTCTACTTTTTGGGTGAGCAGAGCCGGGTCGCGAACGTCGGAGACCCGAATGCCGATGCGCGCGATCTTGTCCTGGTAACACGGCCCGATGCCGCGTCCCGTGGTTCCGATCTTTTTGGTGCCCAGGTAGCGCTCGGTCACCTTGTCGATCGCGACGTGGTACGGCATCAGCAAATGGGCATCAGCCGAGATCAACAATCGCGAGGTGTCGACCCCGCGTTCCTCGAGCCCGCTGAGCTCGGTGAGCAAGACACCCGGATCGACGACGACGCCGTTGCCGATCACGTTCGTGACGCCCGGCGTGAGGATGCCCGACGGGATGAGGTGCAGCGCGAAGTTCTCGCCGCTGGGCAGCACTACCGTGTGACCGGCGTTGTTGCCGCCCTGGTAGCGCACCACCCACTGAGCCCGGCCACCAAGCAGATCGGTGGCCTTGCCCTTGCCTTCGTCGCCCCACTGGGCGCCGATCAGGACGATTGCCGGCATCGCGTATTCTCCCGCTCATCTGCTCAAATGCTGTGCAGCCGGTGACCCACCCTATCCGAGGTTCGCTCAGGAGTTTCGTTGATCGCAGACGTCGCTGTGCTCCTTTTCGGCGAGCACAGCGTGCCTGGGCCGCTGCGCGGGTTGCCGGTTGCCGACGGATCGGACGTCGACGGGGCGGCGGCCGAGCACTCGAGGCTCATCGTCGTCGGGTCCGACGCCGACCTCGCCACGGTGCTGACGGCGTTGTTGCGCTCCGAAAAGCTGGACGTGGAAATCGGATTCGCAACGCCGCGGCGCTCGGCGGCCACCCGGGCATACGGACTTTCCGCCGGGCGTCGGGGCGCCCGGCGCGCACGCAGCGGATCAGCGGCGCGAGTTCCGCTGATCCGCGACGACACCGGGCACGCGATTGTGGGCACGGCGATGTGGCGTGCCGCGGACGGGCCCCTGCACGGCGAGGCGGTGGTTGACGACAACACCCTGTTCTTCGGCGATGTCGGCTGGGTGCGGATCGAACCGCTGCCGGTGATGCCTGGTCTGCGCGCCACCGTGGTGACCGGTGAGGGTGGACGCCGGCCGTGGGTGACCGGCCGGGCCGCGCAGCTGGGCACCACCGGCGCCCTGGTCAGCCGAGACGGTGTCCGGTCAGATCGGTTGGTGAAGCGCTCGACGTTCTATCGGCACGTCACAGGGTGGCTTCTGGTGCGGTGACCCTTCTGGTCCAATTACGCGATGGGCGTATTGCGGACACCCGACGAACGATTCGCGCGGTTGCCCGGCTACGAGTTCGAACCGCGGTACGCCGAGGTCCGGGCCGGCGGAATCGCGCCGCTCAGGATGCACTACGTGGACGCGGGCCCCTCGGACGGCCCCGTCGTCCTGCTCGTCCACGGCCAACCCACCTGGTCGTATCTGTACCGCCATGTGATCGATGTGCTCGTCGATGCGGGCATCCGGGCCATCGCACCCGACAACATCGGCTTCGGCCGATCGGACAAGCTCACCGAACGCACCGACTTCACCTACCAGCGTCACATCGACTGGCTTCACAGCCTCGTCACGCAGCTGGATCTGCGCGATGTCACCCTCGTCGGCCAGGACTGGGGCGGTCCGATCGGGTTGGGGGTATTGGCCAGGGAACCGAACCGGTTCGCCCGCGTCGTCGCCTCCAACACCATCCTGCACACCTGCGACCCGGCGTTGGCCGGCGGGCTCACCTGGGCCAACTTCGGCGTCGGCGACAACCGCGTGACGCACGAGGAGGCACTGATCGACTATCTGCTGTTCTGCGTGCGGTCCCCCGCGCTCGTAGCGAGCTCGTTCGTCGAGGCCGTGTGCGGACCACTCGCCGCCGACGTGCTCGCCGCGTACGACGCGCCCTTCCCGGATCCGTCGTACACGGCGGGGCTTCGGCAGCTCACAGCGCTGCTTCCGCTGACCCGCAATGATCCGGGCGCTGCCATCGGACGAGCCACATGGACGGCGCTGGAGCAGTGGCGACGGCCGTTTCTCACCGCCTTCTCCGACGGCGACCCCGCCACCCGGGGGTGGGAACGGGTGTTCCGGGAGCGCGTACCCGGTGCCGCCGGGCAGCCGCACACGACCGTCGCCGGCGCCGGGCATTTCGTGCAAGAGCAGCAGGGTGAGCAGCTCGGGCACGTCATCGCAGCATTCGTCGCGTCGTAGCTGGTCCTGGCTGGTCCGGTAGTTTCGTGTGGTGAACATCCGGCCGTTGCGACAATCGGTGCGCCCCAGCCCGGTATTCCTGCTGATCCTGGGCGCCACCGCCGCCGGCGGGGTGATGGCGTGGCTCGCCGCCAACGAGCGGAGCGCGCTCGCCTACGCCGGGGTCTTCGTGTTCGTCATGGCCGGCTGGGTCGCCTCGCTGTCTCTGCACGAGTTCGGTCACGCCTTCACCGCGTGGCGATTCGGCGACCGCGATGTCGAGGCGCGCGGTTACCTGACCCTCAACCCGCTGAAGTACTCGCATCCGGCGTTGTCGATCGCGCTGCCGCTGGTGTTCATCCTGCTGGGCGGCATCGGGCTGCCCGGCGGCGCGGTGTACGTGCGCACCAAGTGGATGACCGCGAAACAGCGCACGATCGTGAGTTTGGCCGGGCCGTTCGCGAACGCGGTGCTGGCCGTCGTGCTGCTCACGGTCACGGCTGTCTTCTTCGACCTCGACACCAGGCACGGGGTGTTCTGGGCAGGGGTGGCGTTCTTGGGTCTGCTCCAGGTGATGGCCTTGCTACTGAATCTGCTACCGATCCCCGGACTCGACGGATACGGCGCACTCGAACCGCACCTGAGCTACGAAACCCAGCGCGCATTGGAACCGGCCAAGCAATGGGGCTTCGTGATCCTGTTCGTCCTGCTGTTCATCCCGCCCGTCAACTACGCATTCTTCTCTCTGGTGCAGTGGGTCTTCTCACTGTCAGGGGTCACTCCGCTGCTTGCCGGCATGGGCAACGGCTTGACCCGGTTCTGGTCCGCCTGGTTCTGATTCAGCGCCGGCCTATCCAGTCGGCGAAATCCGCGCGGTAGACCTTTCCGTCGTCCGTGACGATGGTGATTTCGCCGTTGCCCCCGGCCACGTAGGACTGCGGCAGTTCGGCGCCGCCGGGCAAGACGATGCGCGCTTGGGATTCGATATGGAACTTGTAGTCGGCGAGCCGGCCGATGACGATCCGGTCGTGCTCGCCCAGGTAGCCGCCGATCAGGCCGACATGTTCTCCGGAAACGGCCAATGATCTTGCGCCTGCAACTGTTTCGTTTATCCAGACCGAGACTTCGCCCTCGCGAATCCGCGCGACGTTGAAATCCGTGTAATAGCAGAGCCAGACCTCCGCACCGGCGAGTTCCAGAGCGTAGCAATCCGAGATCGGGTTCCAGCCCAGCGACGCGAGCGTGCACTCCCACACCTGCTGCAGGGTCGCGTCGAACCGGACCAACCCTGACGACCCGATCGGCGCGCGCCCGTGCGAAGCACCCCATCCGTTGTTGCCGAATACTCCTTCGTCGAAGTACCCGACCCAGATGTCACCGGCCTCGGTACAGCGCACCGCCTTGATGCCGTCGCCAAGCGTTCCCGTTCGGATCAACGCGCCGCCGGCGTCATACAGCGCGGCGTTGCGCTCGGCTCCGGCCTCGACGGAATATTTGCATCGAGCGCCAACGACGAGGATCTGGCCGTCCGGCATCGGTTGTACGTAACAGTTGTCCAGCTCCAACCGGTCGAGATCGACGGTCCGCGTTCCATCCCGCGAGTGAACGCACACGGTCGCCGGCGCAGCCGCGGGAAGCCTGGTGCGAGGCACCCGGACTCCATTCGGTAACTCGTCGCGAACGTTGGCCTCGACCACCTCGGGCACCCACAGCGAGACGATCTCGCCGGCCCAGCCGGGCGACAGGTCGACGTTGTAGTACCCGTCACGAGGCGGCGCGATGCGGTAGTCCTCGGTCACCTCCAGCGTCGGCAGGGCGGCCAAGTCGGCCCGAGCGCCGTCGTACACCCGCTGCCAGGCGCCGTCCGACAGGGTCATTCCGCGAAATTTAGCGGCAGCCGGGGTAGCCCTTGCAACATATGCGTGATCACGCATAGATTTCAGCCATGGGAGCGGGCCACGATCACGGCGGCGTAGACGTCCGCGTTTCACGAATGGTCATCGCGGCCGCGATTCTCACCGGCTTCTTCGTCGTCGAACTGACCACGGCGCTGCTGATCAATTCGATCGCGCTGCTCGCCGACGCCGGCCACATGCTCACCGATCTGGTGGCGCTCTTCATGGGTGTGACCGCCGTCGTACTCGCTCGCCGCGGCAGTGCCTCGCCTGCCCGCACATACGGCTGGCACCGCGCTGAAGTGTTTACTGCGGTCGGCAATGCCGTTCTGTTGCTTGGTGTTTCGGTCTTCATTCTCTACGAGGCCGTCGACCGGCTTGGACACGCGCCCGAGGTACCCGGCGTGCCGATGATCGTCGTCGCGGTAGCCGGGCTCGTCGCCAATGCCGTCGTCGTGCTGCTGCTGCGATCGAGTTCCAAGGACAGCCTCGCCGTCAAAGGCGCCTACATGGAGGTCGTCGCCGACACCGTCGGCAGCATCGGCGTTCTGATCGCGGGCATCGTCACGGTGACCACACACTGGCCCTACGCCGACGTCGTCGTCGCCGTGTTCGTCGCGCTGTGGGTGCTCCCGCGCGCCATATCGCTGGCCCGGGCGGCGCTGCGGATCCTGTCCGAGTCGTCACCCAGCCACATCGACGTCGACGAGCTGCGTGCCGCGCTTGCAGGGGTGGACGGCGTCGTCGACGTGCACGACCTTCACGTGTGGACGCTGGTGCCCGGCAAGGACATGGCGACAGCCCACCTGACCAGCTGCGCCGATTCCGCGCGGGTGCTCGAAGACGCCCGCGCGGTGCTCGCGGCGCGGGGGCTCGAACACGCGACCGTACAGGTGGAACCGCCCGAGAACGCCGAAGAGTGCCAGCAGGCGGATTCGGACTGGTAGTCCGCTAGGCGTTCTCGACGGTTTTCTTGAGGCCCGTCAGCACCGTCTCCCAGTTCGCCGTTGAGCGTTCGGCCTCTTCCTCACTGCCGTTGTTGTCCTGGCTGAGGGTGACGTGCGTGCTGCCACCGCGTTCGTCCAGGTCGTAGGTCAGCGTGTGGTAGTTCTCCGGTTTGTCGGCGAGTCCGGTCATCGGGCTGAAGTGAGTGACACGCAAGAGCCGATTCGGTTGAACCTCAAGGATTTCGCCCTTGTCCTCGTACTTCTTGCCTTCGTATTCGCCCTTCCACACGATCGGGCTTCCCGGTTGCCAATCCGTCTGGACCTGCGTGCCGAAGAAGTACGTGGCAACCAGCTCTGGATCGGTCAGCGCCTTCCACACCGCAGTTGGCGCGCCATCGATGTCAATCTCCGCTGTCGCAATATATGATTCAGTCATATATCTGACTCAATCATGTTGGAGTGCAATGGTCAACCCCCACGGGCCGTCCCAAGGTGATTCGCGGCTGATCAACCTGGTCGGCGCGGCCGCGTTGGGCCTCAGCGACTCGACGGTAGGCGATGTGGCGTTCGCCAATGGACTTGACGCGAGCGCGGCGGCCGCGCTCGTCGGGCTACTCGATCTCGCACGGTCCAGTTCGGTGCAGCGTCTCAGCCAGTTCATCGGCGTCACTCATTCCGGCGCCGTCCGCCTGGTGAACCGGCTGGCCGACGCGGGTCTCGTGGAACGCACGCCGGGCACCGACGCACGGACCCTGGCCGTCAAGCTCACCCGGCGGGGCCAGACAGTCGCGAGGCGGATTCGTGGTGAGCGGCACGCGGCGATCGAGGCCGCGTTGGCCGGCCTCACCGAGCGGGAACGCAAGGCGCTCGGTGCAATCTGCGACGTCGTGATCGCGAACCTGACGTCGGCTCGGCTCGCCGTGCGAAGCGACGGCGGCCACCCGAGCGGTGGCGCGCTGTGCCGAATGTGCGACCCAGTTGGGTGCGGGCGGCCAGACGGCACCTGCCCGGCGGCCCGGACGGCAGCGGCTAGCGGTCAGGCCAGACCGAGTTGACCCCGCGCGGCGGGATCGCAGTCGTCCAGGAGGTCGACGCAGCGGTTGTACTCGTCAGTCTCCCCGATGTCTTGAGCGGCATGCGCGAGGGCGGCCACGCAGCGCAGGAAACCCCGGTTGGGTTCGTGGTCCCACGGCACCGGGCCGAACCCCTTCCAGCCGTTGCGACGCAGTTGGTCCAGCCCGCGGTGATAGCCGGTGCGTGCGTAGGCGTACGCCGTGACGGCCTTGTCGTCGGCCAGCGCGTCCTCGGCAAGCTGTGCCCATACCACCGAGGCCGCCGGATGAGCTGCCGCCACGACGGCGGCCTTCTCGCCGGCCAGCAACTCACCCTCCGCCTCCGGGTCGCCGGGCAGTCGGACCGGGGCGGGTCCCAATAAGTCGCCGAAGGATGTCATGACGACCATTGTGCCGCGCGGCGTGACGTCGCAACACAGCAGCGCCACGGCTGCGGTCGATAAGCTTCCGCGAAGAGAGCGTCGTCTTGACCAACGAACCGGCCCTGATCACGAAGTAGAGGACAGCACCACGCATGTCGAACCCGTCGGGTCCCGACCAGAACACCCCGCAGGATGAAACGCCGGCGGAGGCCACACCGAAATTCGAGTCGGCGGAGCCGACCGAGGTGATGCTGCCCGGCTCACCGCCGGAGACCGACGATCCCGAACGCCGCTACAGCGCGCCGTCCGCGTTCGACGTGAGGTCCACCGAGATCATCAAGGCGCCACCCGAGCCGGCGACCGAAGTCATCGCCACCGGCTCACCGAGAACGGCTACGCCGCAAGCGATTCCGGCGGACCCGAAACGACACCGCAGCTGGGGCATGGTGTTGTCGCTGGTCCTGCTGATGGTCCTGGTCATCGCGGCGCTCGCGGCGGCGGCGATTTTCGGGACGATTTGGCTGACCCACAAGAACTCAGCGAATTCCTCGCCGGAGGACCAGGTACGTCAGACCATCCAGGACTTCGACACGGCGATCCAGAAGGGTGATCTCGCCCAGCTGCGGGGCATCACCTGCGGCAACACCCGCAACAGTTACGTCGGTTACAACGACGAAGTGTGGGCGAGCACCTATCCGCGGATCGCGGCGGCCAAGCGATATCCCGTGGTGGCAAGCATCGATCAGGTCGTGGTCAACGACAAGCACGCCGAGGCCAACGTGACCACCTTCATGGCGTATCAGCCGCAGGTCCGCTCGACACGCAGCTTCGACCTGCAGTTCCTTGACGACCGCTGGAAGATCTGCGACGGGCCGGCCACCTAGCCGGCGGTCACCGAACGCCCCGCGGAATGCAGGTCGTTGCAGGACTCGACGACCCGCTCGCTCATCCCGGCTTCGGCCTTCTTCAGATAGCTGCGCGGGTCGTAGACCTTCTTGTTTCCGACCTCACCGTCGATTTTGAGGACGCCGTCGTAGTTGGCGAACATGTGCGCGGCAATCTGGCGGGTGAACGCGTACTGCATGTCGGTGTCGACGTTCATCTTCACGACGCCGTACTGCAGCGCTTCTTCGATCTCGGACTTCAGCGAGCCCGAGCCGCCGTGGAACACGAAGTCGAAGGGCTTGGCGTCTTCGGGCAGCCCGAGCTTGGCCGCAGCCACCTTCTGGCCGACCGCCAGCACATCCGGACGCAGCTTGACGTTGCCGGGTTTGTACACCCCGTGCACGTTGCCGAAGGTGGCCGCGAGCAGATACTTGCCGTGCTCGCCGGCGCCGAGTGCGTCGATGGTCTTCTCGAAGTCTTCGGGGGTGGTGTACAGCTTCTCGTTGATCTCAGCCTCGACACCGTCCTCCTCGCCGCCGACAACGCCGATCTCGATCTCCAGCACGATCTTCGCCGCGGCGGCCTGCTTCAGCAGCTCCGTGGCGATCGCGAGGTTCTCGTCGAGTGGTACCGCGGAGCCGTCCCACATGTGCGACTGAAACAGCGGGTTCTTCCCCTCGGCCACCCGCTGCTGGGAGATCTGCAGAAGCGGCCGCACATACGTGTCGAGCTTGTCCTTCGGACAGTGATCGGTGTGCAGCGCGACGGTGATCGGATAGCTGTCGGCGACGGCGTGCGCAAACTCGGCGAGGCCGACGGCACCCGTCACCATGTCCTTGACCCCCAGGCCAGAACCGAACTCCGCGCCACCGGTCGAGAACTGGATGATGCCGTCACTGCCGGCGTCCGCGAAGCCCTTCAGCGCGGCGTTGATGGTCTCCGACGACGTGCAGTTGATGGCCGGGAAGGCGAACGCGTGCTCCTTGGCGCGGCCCAGCATCTCGGCGTAGACCTCGGGCGTGGCGATGGGCATGGTATTCCTTCCCTGCTGAACAACGGCTTGCGGGAAGTATCCCTTAATCCGGGATCTTCGGCGCGACCTTCCTCGCCAGGTCGACGGCCGCGGCATTGGCCTCGTCGGCAGACAACTTGAGCACCGCCACCTGCACCGAGTTGGACCTGTTGCCCGCCGCGAACTCGACCTGCCCACTGCCAAGGGACCGCATCCCGTCCGGTCCAGGTGTGCTCACGTCGGGTAGGCCTTCCGGGGGCTTTGGCAAGGTGTTGTTCGGAGCCGTGCCCGGATTGCCGATCTCCAGGGACACGGACTCGTAGTTCGCCGGGTTCTCCCAAGAGCACGCAGGCACTGCCGGATTGTTCGATGTCGACTTGCCAGGAACCGTCGTGCCGAGCAGGGCTGTGATGTCATCGGCGGAGATCAGCGCGCAAGCATCGATGGCGGCCGACGTGGGGGCCCCGGCTGCCGGGCTGCTGCCGGAAGCACCGGCGGTCCCCTTGCCCGAGTTGTTGCCCGAGTTGCTGCCAGATGCACAGCTGACGACCGAAAGAACTGCCGCAGCGAGCACGAGGGATGACCAGAATCTGGAAGCCGACTGAGAGCTCATTGCGCAGACATTAGTGACTCGACGGGCAGGAAACGAGGACCGGTATGTTGGGTGCCCATGAGCCCGACCGTCATGGCGCTTCCGCACGTGATGGACCCGATGT
>JAVHWG010000574.1:0-9792 GCA_032159965.1 Mycobacterium sp. | reverse complement strand
CCGCGGGCGTGATCGAGGTCGGCAACAGCGTTCAAGCGGTGTTCGGCACGCAAGCCGAGGCGCTCAAGACCGCGATCCAGGACATCCTTTGACGAGCGTTATGCGACCTCTCACTGTGATCGGAAATCCCAGCAGCGCAGGCAGTTACGCGGCCGGTCAGGAACAGGCACCGCAGGCGCTGCGGTCCGCGGGCCTGCTGGACGCCCTCACGGAAGCCGGGCGTGAGGTCGTCGACGCCGGCGATCTCCCGGTGCAGGTCTGGCGTCCGGACAGAGCGCGGCCACTCGTTCAGAACCTGCCAGAGGTCGTCGACAACCTGACGATGCTGCGCGCGCGTCTCGTTTCGATCCTGTCGGCCGACACGGATGTGCTCGTGGTCGGCGGCAACTGCACGGGTGTGCTTGCGTGTTGTGCGGCGCTGCGCGACGTGACGTCGGAGATTCCCGCGCTGCTGTACTTCGACCGGCAGTTGGATTGCAATACTCCCGAGAGCACGACGGACGGTGCGCTGGACTGGATGGGCATGGCGCACGCGTTTGACCTCCCCGGTGCGGTCGACGCGCTATGCGAGGCGGTGGGTCCGCGACCGCTGTTGACTCCCGATCACGTGGCGTTCCTCGGGGTGGCCCTCGACTTGGCGACGGAGTGGGAACGGGAGCAGGTCGTCGAGCGCGCGCTGTACGTGGTTCCATCAGCGTCGCTCGAGCAATCGGCTATCCCTGTGGTGCAAAAGGCCCTGGCCTACTTGCCGACGGCACCGCTAGTGGTCCACGTGGACGTCGACGTCCTGGATTTCACCGACGCGCCGTTGGCGGAGAACACCGACGGGCGCAACACCGGACCGACGCTTGCGGCTCTGCAGGCTGCTCTCGAAGTGGTCCAGCGCCAACGACATCCACGAATCCTGTCGGTCGGTGAGCTCAACCCGACCCGGTCCGCCGGGGAGCCCGCGGCGCTGCGCAGGTTCGCCTCGGCATTGGCGGCGGTGCTCGCGGCTTGACCATACAGCGGCTATCAGTTTGCATGGTCGAATGACGGCAACACCCAAGCGCCCGAAGCAACTCGACTCCCCGATATTTCCGGTCATCTTCCGCTACGCCGGCCGGGTCCAAACGTGGGTCTACCGCAAGACGAACGGCAGGATCGGCGGCAAGTGGCGAGTGGGGGCCGGGTTCCGCAAGCCGGTGCCGACACTGCTACTCGAGCATGTCGGCCGAAAGTCCGGCAAGCGCTTCGAGATCCCGCTGTGCTTCATGGAAGACGGCTCCGACATCGTCGTCGTCGCCTCCCAAGGAGGCCGCGCGGAGAACCCGCAGTGGTACCGCAACCTCGTCGCCAACCCCGACTGCACCATCCAGATCGGCGGCTCCCGGCGGCAGGTGCGCGCAGTCACCGCCTCACCAGAACAACGAAGCGCACTGTGGCCGCGGCTGGTTGACGTCTACGCCGACTTCGACACCTATCAGAGCTGGACCGACCGCGAGATCCCGGTCGTCATCCTGCAGCCTCGCTGACCCAACGGCTATGAGTGCTCGTCGATGTAGTCGTCGGCGTCCTTGTCTCTGTTGTCGACACCCTTGGTCGTTTGGTGTTCGGCGTAAAACCGCAGCCACTGCATGCCCAGCTCGTGGCGAAGCTCGAGGGAGGCGCTCTTGATGAAGTCGGGCATGGCCTCGCGCTCTTCCTCGTCGAGGTGTTCACCGTTTTCTTTGCGCGCCTTGATAACAGCCTCGAACCACTCCGCGCTG
Source organism: Mycobacterium sp. (assembly GCA_032159965.1). Classification (GTDB taxonomy): domain Bacteria; phylum Actinomycetota; class Actinomycetes; order Mycobacteriales; family Mycobacteriaceae; genus Mycobacterium. The sequence goes on along the minus strand of JAVHWG010000574.1, from coordinate 8,044 downwards.
CCCGGCTTGTGCCCGCGCGACTCGCGGACCGCGTCGCGAATCGCGTTGTGGTCGGTGATGGCGTCTTCGGTCTCGTCTACTGGATCACCCTCGGGATTGCCGAGGTCCTCGCGACCGCCGTGCTTCAGCAATGCCGGATAGAACACCGTCTCCTCGGCCTCGGCATGTACGTCAAGACGTGCGCTGAGGAGATCCCACACCGCGACAAGCTCGTCGTCGGACTTTGCGTCATCGAGCCGGAAGAACTGCCGGCGCAACCAATCGTGGTCGGCGTAAACGAGTTCGATGATGTCGGCCATGACGCCAGCTTAGTCCGCGTCAGCCGACGTCATCGACACCAAGACGTACGTGCGCACAGTGCCCGGGACCGAGGCGCGACACATGGACAGCAGCGGCTCGGACATCCTCTCCGCGAGGACAACCTCGACGACGCCCGAACCGGCCGCGAGCCGGACGTGAATCCTCTCGTCTGCGCGCGTGACCTGCAGAGGCGACAGCGCATCGATGCGGTCCTCCCCCGTTTCTTCGCGGGCGAAGTACTGCGCAGCCTGTACCGCGTGCGGCAGAGACGTGCGTCCGCGTAGGAACCGGTGGTCCAGCCGCCCGTCGAGATACAACCGCACGAGACCGGCCGAGTCGGTCGAATCGACGCGGCCGTAGCACAGGCCCTCCGGCAACACCAGCATCGTGGCCGCGAACCGGTCGCCGCCCAAGTGAGAACACTCCCAAGTGAATTCGGGATAGTCCGAGGCGATGGCGGCCGCCGCGCCCCGGCCGCGAACCGCGCAACACTGATCGTGTTTGCCGTGTGCACACACCGCGACAAGGGGGCCGGGGATCAAGTCGCCGTCGGAACCATCGAGGGCGATGTCGAGGTACTCGCTGGGGTCGTTCACCTCCCCCTGGTACAGCGCCACGCCTGGATCGTCGCAACGCGCGATGAACCAGCGCCAGCGCGGTGTGTCGGGACGGCGGCCCGGAGGGCGTATCGCGGCGACCCGCATACCCTCGGCCTCGATGCGGCGGCAGATCCTGCGACCGAGTTCGCGGTCGAGGATCGCCGGAGAGTCCAGGAAGGCCGATTGTCCCCACCCGCCACACAATTCGAGCATGGCCCAGGAATGTCCCGCTGACGCTGTCCCGTACAGCGGGTCGTTGCGCGTTATCGATTGGTCACTGCACGGCGTCCGTCCCGTCGTGGTCACTTTCGCTCCGGCGAGGTCGTGATGTCGGGCTGGGCCGGTACGACGACGGCTTCGCGCAGCAGTCGGCGAATCAGCACCGTCGAGTCCGCGTGGTCAAGACCGGGCAGGGTGTCCGCGTCGGCGATTAGCCCGCGATACAACGTATCGATCGCGGCGGCGCATGACTCGGGAAACGTCATGGTTCGGTCGGGCAACCGCAGGACGACACGGCCGTCCCTGTTCTTCAGCGCGCCGACAAGTCCGTGACGCCACCGAACCGATATCGCATCGGCGGTTTCGGCGGCATCCAGGAAGGCAAGTGGCCGGACCGCTACGGGCCGCGTGCGCTCAGCGTGGCGCTGCGACAGCCGTGCGGCCGCCCCGTCGCTGAGATCCGCAGCCCGGTCACGCACCGCCTCCACGACTTGGGCCATGATCTTGCTTGCGGTAGCGGCCATTTCGTCGCCGTCCGTGGCATCGATGCCCATCGGCAGAGACTTCCTGAACTCGCCGTCCATGCCGAGGGTGTCGACGACGGCACTAAGGACATCCAGATGCGTCAGCGTTGACACCCCGATGGTCATGTGGATGGACGTGGTGTCCATGGATCGGGCGGAATGCACCCACCCGCGGGGCAGGTACAGCGTGTCGCCTGGCGACAGAACGGCGTCAATCGCGGGCCGCTCGGCAATTCGCGCGGCGATGGCGTCGCGGTGTTCCGTCCACGGCTGCGACGGCAGCGGGTGCGGGTGGACAGGCTGGTGCACTGTCCATCGCTTCTGGCCGGCGGCCTGCAGAATGAACACGTCGTGGACGTCGTAATGGGCATCGAATCCGCGGCTGCCCGGTGGAGTGATGTACGCGTTGGCCTGCACCGGATGACCCAGCGCGTCGACCATGCGGCGAACGAAATCGATGAGCGGCGGCCACAACCGGTGTAACCCTTGAAGAACGATCGTGGCACCGGACGCGAACTCGGAGAGCACCTTGGCCGAGTCCACCTGGTCGGTAATCTCGGCGCCGAAGCCGGCCGAAGCGGTATAGCAGCCGCGGGCCAGCACGTCCCCAGCCTTCGCCAACCGAATGAACGGCGCGCGAACCCCGCGCTCGGCGATCAGCTCGTCCACTGCGGACGGTGAGAGTAGATCGCTGAAATCACGGGGCAGCGCGTCGGCCAGACTGAGCAGTGGTTCACGACCCCAATACCGGCTGGCGAACACCCCGGCATCGGTGGCGATACACCGACTCAGCGTCGAGTGGTGATTACGCGGTTCCGTCGGCCCCACCGTCGTGGCCTTCGGGGTTCGAGCCGCCGTCAGCCGGGCCCTCCCCTGCGGAACCGTCGGCCCCACCGTCGTGGCCTTCGGGGTTGGAACCGCCGTCGGCGGTCCCTTCGCCGCCGCCACCGGATGTGGTGATGTCATCGTCGTCGAGTGCCATCGTGATCCTTTCTCGTTCTTTCCTTTACACCTACACGTACACCTACACGCCTTTACACCTACGCGGAAGGCAGAACTGCTGTCCGCGGCAACTAGTACGCGTACCAGCGATCGCGTATCGAGAGTGTTGACGCGGCGAGCGTGGGCCAAACGCTACCGCCATTCGTCGGAGATCACGGCGGATGGCGAACGCAGCTAGGAGCTGACCTCGATGACCACCTTTCCGCGGGCGTGGCCTCGTTCCACCGCAGCGACCGCGTCCGCGGCTTCGTCGAGCGGGCGGATGTCCTCGATGTGCGGGTCCAGCTTGCCCTCGGCAACGAGCCCGCCTACCACCTCCAGCACCCGGTGGGTGCGATCTCGTTCGATCATGTGGCCGCCGAACTCGGCCACCGTGGGATCGCCGGCACTGATCAACTTGTCGACATCGGCGACCAGGTCCGCCACCGCGCGTAGACCGTCACCACCCGCCAGGTCCAGGATCGCGTCGACACCGTCGGGCAGCAATTCCCTGACCCGCTCGCTGACACCGTCTCCGTAGACCACCAATGTGGCGCCGAGGGATTCGACCAGGGCGCGCTTGTCTTCACTCGCGGTGCCGATGACGTTGATGCCCAGATCGCGCGCAATCTGTGCGGCGGCAACACCGACCCCGCCACCGACGCCGTTGATCAGCAGCGTCTGTCCCGGCTTCAGATTCAACTGGGTGACTCCGTCGTAGGCGGTCGCTGCGGCCACCGGCAGCGTGGCGGCGTCGTTGAAGGAAACCTGGGGTGGCTTGTGGGCCGCTGCGACCGCGGGTACCAGCGTGTACTCGGCGTACCCGCCGGAGCCCGGAGCGACGGAGCCGAAGATCTCGTCGTTGACCGCGAAGCCGTCGACATCCTTGCCGACCTCTCTCACCACGCCCGATACCTCTGAGCCCAGCACGGCGGGCAGATCGGCAGCGCTGGCCGCGTTGTAGAGACCCGAGCGAATCTTCCAGTCCACCGGGTTGACCCCTGCGCTACGGACCTCGACGAGCAATTCACCCGCCAATGGAGTCGGCATCTCCAGGTCGAGGAATTCCTGGACCTCCGGCCCACCGTTGCTGTTGTATCCAAATGCTTTCACCATGGTCACCGCGTACCCGAACGTAGAGGGTTCACACTCAGGCCCGGTCGACGACCACTCGGTCGATGGCCAGAGTGGACCCGGTGGCCGGCATCCGCGGCCGAGCGCGAATCTGTATGGCGCGCAACACTGCCGCCGCGGCCGCGAGAGCCGTCAGCACGAGTACCGGCGCGGTGATCCCGACCGCCGGCCTGATTGCGACGAGGAGTAGCGGCACACCGAAACCCACATACGTGACGGAGTAGAAGACTCCGGTGAGGGTGCCGCGCAGCCGGGGCGGAGCGAGAGTCTCGACGTCGATGAGGCCTTCGCGCAGGCACAGGCCGTAGGCGATCCCGAGCACGGCGGCTGTGAGGAGGAACACCGGGAGTGCGGGTGTGGCGCCGGCCGCGGCGACCAGGCCGAAACCGGTGGCTGCGATCGCGGCACCCGCGACGCCCGCCGGCGGCCCCCACCCGCGACGTCGGGCCACCATCTGGACTGTCACGCCGGCCACCAGGGCGACCGTGGCCGCCACCCCGGGGATCCACGGGCCGGCGAAGCGTGCCTGCATCCGTTCGGCCATCGTCACCATCGCGACGGTTGCGCAACTGAAGACCCACAACGCCATAGGCAGGGCCGAACTCAACGCTGCGAACGTATCGCCGTCGTCGGCAGCGGGTCCCGCTGCGGCTGGAACCGGTCCTGCGCGTTCGGAGTCCGTTCGCACATCCGAGAACACGATGCCGACGAGCACCGCGGCGGCCGACAACGCGACCGTCACGACGAACGGTGCGTATGCCGCCGAACCGAAGAACTGCGCCAGCAATCCGGATACCAGTGGACCGCACCCGAATCCGGCGCTCAACGCCACCCCGGCAAGAACAGATCCCGATCCCCCGCCGAGGTCGGCGCTCCAGGCCGTGCCGGCACTCATTGCCACGCCCACTCCCGCTCCCACGATGAGGCGGCCGATGAAGATGCCCATCTCGTCGTGCCACAACAACAACGCCAGGTTGCCCAGCCCAGCGATCGCCGCACCCGCCAGGAGCAAGGGGCGCCGGCCAAGGCGGTCAGACAGCGAACCTCCGCCGAGCAAACCCGGCAGCAACCCGACGGCATATATTCCGAACGCGCCATCGAGCGCTGTGTGTGACAGATGCTCGCTGCCGGCCAGTACCGGCAACATCGCGGTGAAGTGGTTGGCGGCCCAACCGGAGGCGAACAGCAGGAGCAGCACCACGGGCAGCACCCGACGCCTCGGTGACCACTGCTGATTCACCGGCGCTTCCCTTCGGTCGCCAAAGTCCCCTGAATAACTGATCGCTGCAGTCGAGTGGCGTATTCCCGTGGAAACCGCGATGGCAACACGCGGCGTGGCCCGGCGCTACTCTCCTGAGCATGCCGCTAGTACGGATCGACGTCCTGGACGTCTACTCCGCCGACGAACTCAGTCGGACGCCTCGGGCAGTTCTGAGACACTTCCGCCGGCGACATGTAGCAGGCGGAACTCCTTGCGCCGGAGCACCTTCAGAACCAGCGCCCGCGCAAATCCGAAGGCCCGCAACCCATCCTGCCGAGAGAGCTCCGTCACACCGTCGATCTCGTACTCAGTGCCGCCCACGATGAGTACGCAGTGTCCGGCCGCCACAGTGTTGCGATACCACGAGACATTGGGGCCGTAGGTCAGTTCGGCCACAAACCCGTCGGGGTGGGGCGCGACGATGAGCGGCGTTTCATAGGATCGGCCGGACTTGCGCCCGACGTGGCGTACCAGCGAGAACGGTCCGCGACCGGACCGCGCCGCCGCCATCGCTGCTGGATTGATGGTGTGCGCGAGCACCCAGAAGAACCTTTGCCGCCGCGATTGCTTGTCCACGTCTCCTGCTTGCCCCTCTCCTGCCTACCCCTTTCACCGCTGCCGTTCAAAATACCTACCTAGGGGTGTACCAGCACCCCCCTTGGGGGGGTTAACTGATGGCAGGGAGGGCATCAGCTCGACCGGTCCGAATCTCAAGCGTCCTTGGAGGGCGTGAGACCAGAAAGGCCCACACCATGCTCGGATTAATCGTCACGATGCTCGTCGTCGGACTCATTGCCGGCGCGCTGGCGCGACTGCTCGTCCCCGGCAAGCAGCACTTGTCCATCGCAATGACGATCGTGCTAGGCGTCATCGGCTCGTTCGTCGGCGGCTTCCTTGGATACCTGCTCTTCCATAAGGATGCCGCCGAAGGCTTGCTGCAGCCGTCGGGCATCATCGGCTCGGTCATCGGTGCCGTTGTCGTTCTGCTGATTTGGACTCGCGTGGGAGGGCGCAGCTCGACGCGCCTGAGGTAAGCACAGCCCGCACGACGGATCGGCCCCGGCAACGTCGCCGGGGCCGATCTCTGTCTCCACGTCGTCTTTTCCACGTCGTCTTCTGCACGTCGTCTTAACCACATCGTCGCCACCGGCGTGGTCACTCTCGGCGCAGGGTCACGAGGGTGATCTCACTGGGTGCGAATACCCGGAAGGGCGGGCCCCAGAATCCGGTACCGCGGCTGGTGTAGAGCTGCGTCCGGTCGCCGTGTCGGCTCAAGCCGTGGACGACCGGTTGATCCAATCGGACAAGGAAATTGAACGGCCAGATCTGGCCACCGTGCGTGTGACCCGAGATCTGCAGATCGACGCCCGCCCGCACGACGTGCGCGACCTGCTTTGGTTGATGCGCGAGGAGAAGGACCGGCAGTGCAGCGTCGGCTCCCTCGAGGGCGGCCGCCAGATTTGCGCCGTGCCCGCGCAGACCCGACGCCTTCGCCGTGGCGTCGTCCACTCCGGCGACGACGAGCCGGTCACCACCCCGTTCGACGATGACGTGCCGGTTGTGCAGAGCGGTCCAGCCGATCCGCTCCATATAGTCCAGCCAGCCCTGCGCCTCGCTGAAGTACTCGTGGTTGCCGGTGACGTACACGCGAGCCGACGTCGCCTTCACCGACGCCAGTGGACTCGCCTGGTCCTCACGCATGTCGACTGTCCCGTCGGCGATATCGCCGACGTGGCACACGACATCGGCGTTGAGTTCGTTGACCCGCGCCACCACCCCCGCCGACCAACGCGTGCGGTCGATCGGCCCGTAGTGCGTGTCCGTGATCACCGCGAGGCGTAGACCGTCCAAGCCTCGACCGAGTTGGGAGACGGCAACTTCCACCTTCTTGACCCGAGGTACCCGCATCGCCTCGGTGTAACCCCACAACAAGAGCAGCACCACCACGGCCACGACCGACGCGGCGACCACACGTGATCGCAGCGGATTCTCGACTCCCGCGATCAGCAGTACCAGCAGCACGAGCTGGCCGAATACGGACCAGACGAACAGCACCCACGCCGCACCGAGCAATGCGTCCGCCATGACCGCGGCGCCGTCGATATGCCTGCGACCATGACCCAGCATCATCAACACCGGCATCGCGGCGAAGGCCGCGACGAGCAGCAGCGTGCCGATCACAAACACGACCGTCGGCCAGGCCGCGCCCGTCGCCAGCAGCGTCCACCACGGGACGCCGAACAGCAACAGCAAGATCGCAATCACCACGGCTGTGCGGCGCCACCGTCGCAGTAACCGCCGCGGCGGTCCGGCGGATTCCACGACTTCTGCCGGGGTGTCTGTCATCGTGCCTCGATCTCTGCATGCGTAGGAGGACCACCAACGAAGGTACCCAACGCGGCCCGAGTCACCGCCGACTCAATCCAGCGTACTGGCCAGTTCCGAAAGAGTCTCAGCTGCAGTGTGTTTCGGCGTCCACCCCAACTGATTCTTTGCCTTGCCGGTGTCCATGACCACCGATGTCCGGCCGGCGTGCAGCCACTCCAGCGCCGACGGGACGAAAGGTAGCCGCGCGATCACCCCGGACGTGACAACGGCCGCGGCCCGCGGCACCCTGACCGGTCTCGCGCCTAACGCCTCTCCGACATCGGACAGGGAGAGCAGGCCGTCCGCGGCGATGTTGTATGCGCCCGGCGGTGCGGACGTAGTCGTGACCGCCAAGGCGACGGCACCTGCGACGTCGTCGTGGTGGACCAACTGCAGCGGGGTGCCTGGATCCGGGAACGGCGGCTTGAGCAACGGCACAGCCCGCGTGACGCGCCGGAGGGGACCTGGCAACTGGTTCCACGGCATGGCATCTGCCAGCGCCGGCGCCTTGGGCCCGGCGACAATCGAGGGGCGCAACACGAACACCTCGAGTTCGGAGGTCGCGGTAATTTCGGCCAGCGCCGCTTCACACGCCGCCTTCTGCTCGGAGTAATAGTGCTCGGGCGAACCGCGCGCCGGCACGTCCTCGGTGATCGGCA
>JAVHWG010000518.1:0-14195 GCA_032159965.1 Mycobacterium sp. | reverse complement strand
CATCAGCAGCGGAGAGCCGTCGGGTACCTCCAGGGTCGCCGCCGAATGTGCGTCGGCGGGAATGGCTTCCACGGCCAGGGTCGCCGAGCCCAGAGCCCGACCGCTGACCTCTTCGATCAGCGCGAATATGTCGTTGTTCTCCAACGAATGGTCCAGCACGCCTGCGCCGATCTTCGGGGTGAGATACGTGAGGTCGAGACTCAGCGGCACGTCACCGAGGTAGCGGAGCCGTTCGATGAAGACGACGCGGCCTCCTGCCTCGAGTCGCAGCCTGCGCGCGACCGACGGTGGAGCGGCCACCTGGATAGCCGCACGCACCTCATTGCGGACCTCGCCGAAACCCTTGAACGTTTCTTTGAGTCCCAGAAGGGCATTGAGTCCGTGGTCGTATTTACGTTGTGCCACATGGGTACCGATTTTCGGCCCACGGTCGATCAGCCCCTCGGCCTTCAACACCATCAGCGCTTCGCGGACAGCGTTACGCGACACGAAGAACTCCGCCGCCAGTTCCTGTTCCGCCGGCAGCGCGTCATCGTGCATGCCCGCATGGATCTGCTGCCGCAACACATCGGCGACCTGTCGCGCCTGGTCGGCGCGCGACCGGCGCAGCGGTGTGGGTTCGGCGGCGTGCACCCACTCACGGTATGAGTCGCGTGCGCTCCGTCGGTGCGCCCGAACCACGCCGACGGGCGCGGCACGTCGATTGCGCCGCCGAAACTTGGCGATTAGCAGCACAAATGCGTCAGCAGCGCTCGATTGCGCCACCGCGGGCACTGGCGGAAGGTTCGAATCCCACTGAGCCGAACTGGTCTAGGCTGTGCCGCGTGCCGCCACCTTTGGTCATCATCAGCGGGGCCGGAATTGCCGGTCCCTCCCTTGCACATTGGTTGTCAGCGAACGGCTACCGTGTCATCGTCGTCGAGCTCGCACCGGCCGTTCGCCCCGGCGGTCAGACCGTGGACTTGCGGGGCGCCGGGCGCAGGGTGGTCGAGCGGATGGGCCTTCTGAACCAGATGATGGCGCGCCAAGTCGCGCAGCAGGGCATCGCCTGGGTGAAAGCCGACGGCAGGCGCCGCGCCGTCATGCCTGTCGAGGCATTTCACGGCAACGGCATCGTGTCGAAGCTGGAGATCCTCCGCGGCGACTTGGCCGACGTGCTCTATCAGGCGACGAAGGATCGGGTCGAGTACTTGTTCGACACGCGGATCACCGATCTCGAGCAGAAGGTCGACGCCGTCAAGGTGACGTTGAGCGACGGAACGACGTTCGAGGCCGACCTGGTGGTGGGCGCCGACGGCCCGCACTCGGCGGTGCGACGGCTCGCGTTCGGGCCGGAGCAGCAGTTCGTCAGACCACTCGGCGGGTACAACGCGTGGTTCACCGCGCCCGACACAGTCGGACTCGACGGGTGGTACCTGATGTATCAGGAGCCCGGGCTCAACGCGTCGATGCGTCCGTCGCACGACCCGACCAAAGTCAAGGCCGGGTTGGCATTTCGATCTGAACCCATCGCTTACGACAGGCGCGACATCGACGAACAACGCGAACTTCTCGCGCAGAAGTTCGACGGCGCGGGGTGGCGGTCCGATGAGCTGGTGTCGGCCGCTCGCGACGCTGACGACTTCTATTTCGACGCTTTCGCCCAGGTGCAGATGAAGACGTTCACCAACGGCAACGTGACGCTCGTCGGTGACGCGGGATACTGTGCCTCTCCCTTGAGCGGCATGGGCACCAGCCTCGCGTTGGTCGGCGCGTACGTGCTGGCGGGCGAACTGGGCCCCGCAGACGGTTTGGACGGTGACCGAATCCGAACAGCGCTAGGCCGCTACGAGACTGTGATGCGGCCGTACATCGCCACATGCCAGGACATGCCGCGGGGGGTCGACGGCTACATGCCGAAGACGGCGAGCGACATCGCGATCACCGCACAGGTGATGAAGTGGGTCCAGCGTTGGCCGTTGCGCAGCATCGCCGAAAAGAAATGGTTCACCACCGCCGACGCGATCGATCTACCGGAATATCCAAGCGCGCCTTAGTTCTCGGTGGCCCAGCCGCGCAGGGGTCACGGGCTGTCGGCTGGTCCCCGCACCGCCGCAGCCGCCGCCCGGATCTGCGGCGTGACCAGCATGATCTGCCCCAGCACGCCGTTGACGAACCCCGGTGAATCGTCGGTGGACAGCTTCTTCGCCAGCTCCACCGCCTGGTCGACGGCAACCGGCTCGGGAACATCGTCGGCGTGCAACAGTTCCCACACCGCGACCCGCAGTATTGCGCGGTCGACTGCCGGGATTCGGTCCAACGTCCAGCCCTGCAGGTACGAGGAGATCAGGTCGTCGATGTGCGCGTTGTGTTCGGTGACCCCCTGCGCGACGGTCAGCGTGTAGGGGTTCAGTAGCGCCATGTCGGCCTGTTCAGCGGCCAGCACGTTGCGAGAGTCCGCGACCTCCGCAGGCGTCAAACCCCTTGCCTCCGCCTCGAACAGCAGATCGACAGCGCGTTTGCGCGCCTGGTGGCGTCCGCGGTCTGTCCGACGGTCAGGCATTCACCCGGCCCAAGTAGCTGCCGTCGCGCGAGTCGACCTTCAGCTTGTCGCCGGTGTTGATGAACAGTGGAACATTGATCTGCGCACCTGTTTCCAGCGTTGCAGGCTTGGTTCCCGCACTCGATCGGTCGCCCTGAAGTCCCGGGTCGGTATGGGTGACCTGCAACTCCACGGTCACCGGCATCTCGATGTACAGCGGATTGGTGTCGTGGAAAGCCACTTGCACTTCCATATTGTCGAGCAGGAAGTTCGCCGCGTCGCCGACGAGCGACTCCGGTAACGGGTGCTGCTCGTAGTCCTGGATGTCCATGAAAATGAAGTCGGCGCCGTCCCGGTAGAGGAATGTCATGTCACGCCGGTCCACTGTGGCGGTCTCGACCTTGACGCCCGCGTTGAACGTCCTGTCGACCACCTTTCCTGACAGCACGTTCTTGAGCTTCGTCCGCACGAACGCCGGCCCCTTGCCGGGCTTGACGTGCTGAAACTCGGTGATCTGCCACAGTTGCCCGTCGATCTGAAGGACGAGCCCGTTCTTGAAGTCGGCAGTGCTTGCCACGGTCGGTTGTACTCCTAGCTTGCTGTCAACAGAGAAGAACTCCTGGTGCCCATTCTCTCATCCGTGCCCAGATCCCCCGCCGAGCACCGTCGGGACCGGCCTAGTCGAGGACGGTCAGCTCCTTAGGGAACCGGGTCAATAGTTCAGGTCCCTCGGTGCCGACGATCAGCGTGTCCTCGATACGAACACCGCCGCGGTCCGGAAGGTAGACACCGGGTTCGACCGTCACCGCGGAGCCGGTTCGCAAGGCCGTGTTCGACAGCGCACTGATTCCGGGGGCTTCGTGGATCTGCAGTCCCACGCCGTGGCCGAGGCCGTGCCCGAAATTCTCGGCGTAGCCGGCGTCGGCGATCATGCTGCGCGCGGCGGCGTCGACGTCCTTGCACGCGACGTCGGGAGCCAGCGCGTCCCGCCCCGCCTGCTGGGCAGCCGCGACCAACCCATAGATGTCGAGCTGCCACTGGGCGGGCGCGCCCAGAACGAACGTCCTTGTCATGTCCGAGTGGTATCCGCCGACGAGTGCACCGAAGTCGATCTTGACGAAGTCACCCGTAGCGAGTTCCGCATCGGTGGGCCGGTGATGGGGAACCGCCGAATTGGGCCCGGCCGCGACGATCGTCTCGAAGGAAACACCGTCGGCTCCATGGTCGAGCATCAGGGCCTCGAGCTCCCGCCCAACCTCGCGTTCAGTGCGTCCAGGGCGAACGCCACCGCGGGTGATCAGATCGGCAAGCGCGGCGTCGGCGGCCTCGCAGGCCAGCCGCAGCAACGCCTTCTCGCCGTCGTCCTTGATCTCGCGCAGGTTCTCGACCGTGCCCGACGCGCGCACCAACTCGACGTCACCTGCCGCCTTGAGCAGCTTGTCGTAACCGTCGACGGTCACCACATGGCTTTCAAAGCCCAGCCGGGTGGCTCCGTCAGCGGCGGCCAGCGCAGCCAGATGGGGCCCGCATGCACGTTCGATCTCCACGCGAACGTCGGGCGCCTGCCGGGCTGCTTGCGTCCGGTACCTGCCATCGGTGGCCAACAGAGCAGGGGCGTCCTGCACGGCGTATACGAGCACCGCCGCGTTCGAACCGGTAAACCCGGTCAGGTACCGGACATTGACCAGGTCCGTGACCAGCATCGCGTCGAGTCCCGCGGCGGCCAGCTGCCGACACAGCCGGCTCCGTCGCTGGGAATACGTCACGGCACTTGACGCTACCCGCTAGGCTCACCCCCCATGAGGTCATGGTTGCTGCGCGGATTGTTCTTCGCCGTCCTGCAAACAGTCATCCGGGTTGTTCAGACAATCATGATCAACACCTGGGAGACGCAGGCGATCCTGATCAGCGTTTTACTGCAGCTGATCTTTGCGGCTGTGGCACTGGTGTGGGGATACGTCGACGGCCGCCGCGACGCCAATGCGCAGCCGGATCCCGACCGTCGTTCTGACCTCGCTATGACGTGGCTACTTGCCGGCCTCTTCGCCGGTTTCGTCTCGGGGTTGGTGAGCGTCCTGATCGGCTTGGTCTGGAAGGCCATGTACGTCATGGGTATCTTCAGCGAGCTCACGACCTTCGCCGCCTACACCGCGCTCCTGGTGTTCGTGATGGCGCTGCTCGGCGTTGCGGTCGGGCGCTTCCTCGTCGACCGGCGCTACAACAAGGAGAACCCCGCCAAGACGCGCGACCGCAGCGGCAACGGCAGTTCGGACAACACGGACGTATTCGAGGCCGTCAAGGACGACGACGCGACGCAGACTCAGCCGACGAGGTAGCGCAGGGCCAGCAGATAGCCCTGCACACCCAGTCCGGCGATCACGCCGGTGGCGACACCGCTGATGTAGCTGTGGTGACGAAACTCCTCGCGGGCGAAGACATTCGAAATGTGCACCTCGATCAGCGGGGCCTTCAGTTCCGCGCATGCGTCGCGCAGGGCCACCGAGGTGTGCGTCAGGCCGGCGGCGTTGAGGATCACCGGCTCGCCGGCGTCGACTGCCCGGTGAATCAAGTCGATCAGCTCCGCCTCGCTGTCGCTCTGCCGCACGACGGCTTTCAAACCCAGTTCTGCTGCCGACCGCTCGATCACAGCGACGAGCTCCAGATACGTCGTGTTGCCGTACACCTCCGGCTCCCGCAAACCGAGCCGGTTCAAATTTGGTCCGTTGAGCACATTGACCGTTGTCACGTGTTGTCCTCCCCCAGCTCGGCGTATGCGGCCGCCAGCAGTGACGGATCCGGCCCTTCCAGGCGGCCCGGCTTGGCCAGTCCGTCGAGCACCACGAATCGCAGGACTCCGGCACGCGTCTTCTTGTCCCCGGACATGAACTCGAGCAACTGCGGCAACGCGTCGGCGTCGTAGCCGGTCGGCAGGCCGAGAGAAGTCAGGACGGATCGGTGTCGGTCGGCGGTAGCGTCGTCGAGCCGGCCGGCCAGCCGGCCCAGTTCCGCGGCGAACACAAGGCCGACCGAGACCGCAGCCCCGTGCCGCCACTGATAGCGCTCGCGACGCTCGATGGCGTGGGCAAGGGTGTGGCCGTAGTTGAGGATTTCGCGTAGCTGCGATTCTTTCTCGTCGACCGCCACCACCTCGGCCTTGACAGCGACCGCGCGACGGATCAGCTCCGGCAGTACCGGGGCCTCCGGGTCCAGCGCGGTCTGCGGGTCACTTTCGATGATGTCGAGGATCACCGGGTCGGCGATGAAGCCGGCCTTGACCACCTCGGCCATGCCCGCGACGATCTCGTTGCGCGGCAGGGTCTTCAGAGCGGCGAGGTCGACCAGCACGGCCCGCGGTTGATGGAATGCGCCGACCAGGTTTTTGCCTGCCTGGGTGTTGATCCCCGTCTTGCCGCCCACGGCCGCGTCTACCATGCCGAGCAGGGTGGTCGGCATGTGCACGATTGACACTCCCCGCAACCAGGTGGCCGCAGCGAATCCGGCGACGTCGGTGGCAGCACCGCCGCCGAGGCTCACGAGCGCATCGCGGCGACCAAGGCCGATGCGGCCCAGCACTTCCCAGATGTATGCGACGACGGGCAGGTCCTTGCCCGCCTCCGCGTCGGGGATCTCGATACGATGAGCGTCGATCCCCTTGTCGGACAACGATGCCCGGATCCGCTCGGCTTTCTCTGCCAATACCGGCTGGTGCAGAATCGCCACCCTGTGGGTGCCGTCGAGAATCCGCGTCAGCTCGGTGTGCAAGTCCTCCCCGATGATCACCGGATAGGGCGGTTCGACCAGAACCTCGACTGTCACAGCGTCAATCACGGTGCGCCCGGTCCGTCTTGCGGGCGGCAACGGCGGCGGGGCTGGGCGGCGCGTGGGTGGACTCGCCCGGGTTCAGCGATATGGGCGATCGCCGCCAGGCGGACCGTCGCCTGCGCCTGTGTGCGCGACCGGCGTCGTCTTGTTGCTGACTTTCAAGACGCGCGACGATGTAGCGCACCACGGCACCGGGATTTCGTCGATTGGTGTTCACTCGTATCGAGGCGACACGTCGGTACAGCGGACCGCGGTCTGACATCAACGCGCGGTACTTCGCGGCCCGGTCCGGACCTGCCAGCAGCGGTCGCACTGTGCTACCACCGGTGCGCCGCACTCCTTCGGCGGCGTTGATCTCGAGGTAGATCACCGTGTGTCCGACCAGCGCTTCGCGGACACCGTCAGTGGTGACGGCGCCGCCGCCCAGGGCGAGGATTCCGTCGTGTCCGGCCAGGGATTCGCGCACCACCTCTTCTTCGATCCGCCGGAACTCCTGTTCGCCGTCGCTGGCGAACAGGTCCGCGATCGTCCGACCGGTCTTGGCTTCGATCGCGGCATCGGTGTCCAGAAACGCCACGTCGAGTGCTCTGGCAAGCCGCCGCCCGATTGTCGACTTGCCCGAGCCGGGCAACCCGATCAGTACTGCCGTGGGTGCCATGGCTACCCCGACACCCGGGCGTCGCGGTCTCGGGCGGAAATGCCTTCCAGGTACGACGCGATGTTGTTCTTCGTCTCGGTGAGCGAGTCGCCGCCGAACTTTTCGAGTGCGGCGCGGGCAAGGACGAGAGCGACCATCGACTCGGCGACGACCCCCGCGGCGGGCACGGCGCAGACGTCGGATCGCTGGTGAATGGCGACCGCCTCGTCGCCCGTCGCCATGTCGACGGTGGCCAGTGCGCGCGGAACGGTCGAGATCGGCTTCATCGCCGCGCGCACCCGCAATGGCTGCCCGTTGGTCATTCCGCCTTCGAGTCCCCCGGCGCGGTTGGTCGACCGCAGTACCCCGCCCGGGCCCGGATAGATCTCGTCGTGGGCGACGCTGCCGCGACGCCTGGCGGTCTGAAAACCGTCGCCGATCTCGACACCCTTGATGGCCTGGATACCCATGATGGCGGCAGCGAGCTGACTGTCGAGACGGTTGTCGCCACTGGTAAAGGAGCCCAGCCCGACCGGCAGATCGGACACGACGACCTCGACGACGCCTCCGAGGGTGTCGCCGTCTCGCTTGGCGGCCTCGATCTCGTCGATCATGGATAGTTCGGCTGCCTTGTCGAAGGCACGGACCGGGCTGGCGTCGATCGCGTCGAGGTCGGCTGGTTGCGGTGGCGGTCCGTCGTACGGTTCCGATGCGCCGATCGAGACCACGTGCGAAAGCACCTCGACTCCAAGTGCCTGGCGCAGGAACTCGCGGGCGACGGTGCCTGCCGCGACGCGTGCGGCCGTCTCGCGTGCGCTGGCGCGCTCGAGCACAGGCCGCGCATCGTCGAAGCCGTACTTGAGCATGCCCGCATAGTCGGCGTGCCCGGGACGCGGCCGCGTCAGCGGTTCGTTGCGCGCGACGCCCTCGAGTTCCGCAGGGTCGACCGGATCGGTGGCCATCACGGTCTCCCACTTCGGCCACTCCGTGTTGCCGATCTCCACGGCGATCGGTCCCCCGAGTGTGACGCCGTGGCGCACGCCGGCAAGGACGGTGACGGCGTCTGCCTCGAACTTCATCCGCGCGCCCCGCCCGTAGCCGAGCCTGCGGCGTGCCAGTTGCGTTTGGATGTCGCGCGACGTGACGGTGACGCCGGCGACCATGCCTTCGAGCATGCTCACCAGTGCACGGCCGTGCGACTCGCCTGCCGTTGTCCATCGCAACACGCGTCCCATCTTCCCACGCGAGGCGTACAGGACTTAATTTGCCGAGCGCGGGGTTCGGATTCCCCTGTCACTAGCCGGAGTAGGGACGTCGGCTAGAAAGGCATGGCCAGCACGACGGCGGTCCCGGTGCTGACGCACATGGCAGGCCCGTGTGGCACCGTGCTTCTACCGCGACAGACCAGCGCGACCAGCGCCCACAGCGAGGTCAACAGCGGAGCTGCCAGGGCGGCGAGCAACCAGACGTCGACACCGAAATAGCCCGCAACACCCCCGACGGCGAGCGCGAGCTTCACATCGCCGGCTCCCATCGCGGCCGGTGTACGCAGGTGCACGACGAGGTACAGCATGCTCAGTGCCGCGGCGCCTGCCAGCGCTGGCAGCCCGCGGCCGGTAATCGTGGCCAACAGCAGTACCGCCGCCGCCCCTGGCAGCGTCAACCAGTTGGGCAATCGGCGCTGACGAATGTCGTACCCGCACAGGGCCGCCGACCAAATGACACCGACGATGCACACACCCACCCCCACCGTTTCAGGCTAAGTCAGCGCAGCGCGGCCGCCATCACCTCTTTCGGCGCGGGCAGCCCGGTGAAGAGTTCCACCTGGGCGAAGGCTTGGTGCAGCAGCATCTGCAGCCCGTCGATCACCCTTCCGCCCGCCTCGCGGACGGCGGCGGCCAGTGGCGTGGGCCAAGGGTCGTAAACGGCGTCGAGCAAGACGGCGGCGCCGCGGAACACGTCGACGTGCTCGGCTGCGGCATCGGCGGGAACGGTGCTGATCACCGCGCCCGCGGCGGTCGCGGCGGCGATAAGGCCGGGGTCGGTGAACGCGCGCCATCGCCCGTCGACACCGGCCGCGGCGGCAAGGGCCAACAGCGGCGCGGCCTTGTCCTTGTCGCGGGCGACCACGGTGATGCGGCCCGCCCCAAGCCGAGCCGACGCGAGGACCGCAGCCCGTGCGGTGCCGCCCGCACCCAGCACCACCGCGTCGCCGGTCAACGTTCCGAGTGCCCCCGTGACGCCGTCGACGTCGGTGTTGTCGGCCAGCCAACCGCCTTCGGTGCGCACCAGCGTGTTCGCCGAACCCACCAGCGCGGCCTGCTCGGTGCGCTCGTCGGCGAAGCGCAGCGCAGCGAGCTTGCCGGGCATCGTCACCGAGACACCTACCCATTCGGGCCCGAAAGTAGTTACCAGAGAAGGTAATTGGTCTGCGGTGCAGTCAATGCGGTCGTAGGTCCACTTGTCCAGGCCCAGCGCGCGGTAGGCAGCCAGGTGCAATAGCGGCGACTTCGAATGCGCTATCGGCGAGCCCAGGACCGCAGCCTTACGGCCAACGGACTCATCGGCCGCTGTCGAGGACACCGTTCTTCTTGGCAAGTTCGATGTTGCGGAGATGCTCCGCGTAATCGGCGGTGAACAACGTGGTGCCCTGCATGTCCACCGTGACGAAGTACAGCCAGTTCCCCGGCTCGGGGCGTTCGGCGGCCGCCAGTGCCTGATCGCCGGGCGAACAGATCGGCGTTTTGGGCAACCCCTCGTTGAGGTATGTGTTCCACGGGGTGTTCCGCGCCCGGTCGGCGTCAGTGGTCGCCACTTCTTGACGGTCCAGCGAATAGTTCACCGTGGAGTCGAATTCCAGCTTCTGGTGCACCTGTAGCCGGTTGTAGATCACCTGTGCCACCTTGCCGAAGTCGGCGGGTTTCGATTCACGCTGCACCAGCGATGCGACGGTCAGCGTCCCGTAGGGCGACATCGTCATCCCGTCGGGAGACACGCCCAGTCCGCGCTGCGAATACTTTTCCGCACTGCCGCCGATCACCGTGGCCAACGCCTCTTCCGGGGTCCACGCGGGGTCGATGTTCCACGTGCCGGGAGCGATCAAACCTTCGAGCCGGCGGTGGTCACCACCCATCGCATCGACCTGCGGGGCGGCCCACGCGGGGACGTTCAGCGCCGCGGCTCGGTCGTTCTTAGCCGCATCCCGCAGGCCGTCGGCGGACACACACCGCTGTTCGTCGTTGATCTGGACACACGACGCGCGCGAAATCAGGGTGAAGATGCCCTCGGTCACCGCATTGGTCTTGACGTCGGTGACGTCGTCGAGTTGTCGGCCTTCTGGGATCACCAGCTTGCCGACCCGATTCGCCGGGTCAGCCAATCGCCGGACCGCTGCATCGGCCGAAATCTCAGTACGCATCTTGTAGTAACCCGGCTGAATCGACGAGATCGCCGAATTGCCTTGGGCCGCTTCGACGAATTTGCTCCTCGATGACACGACGTGACTGTCCTGCAGCGTTTGGCCCACCGCGGTTGTCGAATCGCCGTCGTGCACCTGGATCACGACGTCGCTCTTGCCCTCGCCCGAAAAGTCCCCGAACCATGTGTGGACGAACTTCGAGACAAGGAAAACGCCGAAGATCACGCCGACGATCAGCACGGCCAGGATGGCCAGGCGGGAATTCTTGCGGCGGCGCCGTTTCTGCTCTCTGCGTGCGCGTTCGAGCCGCGAGCTGCGGCGCTCAGATCGCAGCGCCACCGGTTCGGTGCGCCCGCGCTCCCATCCGCTAGTCACTGTCGGCTCCGGCTTCCGGGTTGTCATTCCGCCTTTGGCGCACGTGGCCCATCGCCGCCGAAGCGCGGCGTTGATCGAGCCAGCCCTGGAGGATCGCGACTGCGGCGACCTGATCGATCACCGAGCGCTGTTCCTTCGCACGGATGCCCGCGTCCCGCAGCGAACGCTGTGCGGTGACAGTCGTCAGGCGCTCATCGGCCAGCCGCACCGGAACTGCCGGGACGCGCGACGCCAGACCGTCGGCGAAGGCCTGTGCGTCCTGTGCGGCAGACCCAGCGCGGTCGGCCAATGTGCGCGGCAGGCCGACAACCACCTCGATGATGCCGAGTTCGTCGATCAGTGCGACCAGACGGCGAAGATGGGTCTGATGACGATCACGTCGCACGGTCTCCACGGGCGTCGCCAGGATGCCGTCGGGGTCGCTCACAGCGACCCCGATGCGGACACTTCCGACGTCGATGCCCAGTCGGCGGCCGCGCCCGGGGTCGTCGCTGCCGGGCCGATCCGGCAGCCGCTCCTCACCAACGGTCACCCAGTTAGCTCCGGGCGATCTCGGCTCGCAGCGCGGACAGCGCCGTTTCGATTTCGGCGGCGTCTTTGCCCGAGCCTTGCGCCAGCTCCGCTTTACCGCCGCCGCGGCCGTCCACCGCCCCGCTGAACTGTTTCACCAATTCGTCGGCGCGAACACCCAGTTCGACGGCGGCCGGATTCACCGCGATGACGTACGGCACCGTCCCGTTGTCTCCCTCTGCGATCAGTGCCACGACTGCGGGATCGGGACCCAACCGGCCCCGTATGTCGCCGACGAGGTTACGCAGGTCGGCAGACGCTTCCCCCGACATTCGCTGGGCCACCACACGGACCCTACCGATTTGTTCCGCGCCGGCGGCTGCATTTGCTGCTGCCGCACGAGCGGACGCCTGCCTGGTTCGCTCCAGCTCCTTCTCTGCCGCCTTGAGCCGGTCCACGAGCAGGGCCACCCTGGCCGGAACCTCGTCGGACGGGACTTTCAGCGAGGAGGCCAGCCCCGCCAGGAGCGCCCTTTCCCTCGCGAGGTGCCGGAACGCGTCCAGTCCGACGTAGGCCTCGACGCGGCGCACTCCGGATGCGATCGACGACTCGCCCAGGATCGTCACCGGACCTACCTGCGCCGAGTTGTGCACGTGGGTGCCCCCGCACAGCTCCAGCGAGAACGGACCGCCGATCTCGACCACCCGGACCTCGTCCGGGTACGCCTCACCGAACAGGGCCATCGCGCCCATCGCTTTCGCCTTATCCAGGTCGGTGTTGAAGGTGTGGACTTCGAAGTCGGCCTCGACCGCCTCGTTGGTGACTTCCTCGATCTGGGTCCGCTGGTCTTCGGACAGCGCGCCTTGCCAGTTGAAATCGAAGCGCAGGTAGCCGGGACGGTTCAGTGAGCCCGCCTGAACGGCATTGGGTCCCAGCACCTGCCGCAGGGCGGCATGCACCAGGTGCGTGCCGGAATGACCTTGGGTGGCGCCGTGGCGCCAACGCGGGTCCACCGCGGCGACAACAGTATCGCCCTCGACGAATTCACCCGATTCGACGTTGACCTGATGTGCCCAAAGCGTTTTCGCGATCTTCTGCACGTCGGTGACGGCAGCCTTGGCCGTCGCGCCCGCGCCGGTACCCGTGATCGAGCCCACGTCGGCGATCTGGCCGCCCGACTCGGCGTAGAGCGGGGTGCGGTCGAGGATCAGCTCGACTCTCTCGGCTGCCTGGCTCTGCGGATTATGCGCCGCCACCGGCACCCGCTTGCCGTCGACGAAAATGCCCAGAATCCTTGCCTCAGTGGAGAGTTCGTCGAAGCCGGTGAACTCCGTCGGACCGGCGTCGACCAGGTCCCGGTACGCGGACAGGTCGGCGTGGGCGTGCTTACGCCTCTTGGCGTCCTCCTTGGCGCGCTCACGCTGCTCCGCCATGAGCGCGCGGAAGCCGCGTTCGTCGACTGTCAGACCGGACTCCGCTGCCATCTCCAGCGTGAGGTCGATCGGGAAACCGTACGTGTCGTGCAGGGTGAAGGCGTCTGAGCCGCTCAGCACCGTGGCGCCGGAAGCCCTTGTGGCGCTGGCCGCCTCATCGAAGAGGCGCGAACCGGACGCCAGGGTCCGGTTGAACGCCGTCTCCTCAGCCTGGGCGATCCTGGTGATCCGGTCGAAATCTGTTTGCAGTTCCGGATACGACGGTCCCATCGAATCGCGCACGGTGGCCATCAGCTCACGCATCACCGGCGTGTCGATGCCGAGCAGCTTGGCAGCCCGAACGATGCGGCGCAGCAACCGGCGAAGTACGTATCCGCGCCCGTCGTTACCGGGGCTGACACCGTCGCCGATCAGGATCGCGGCGGTGCGGCTGTGGTCCGCGATGATCCGGTACCGGACGTCGTCCTCATGGTTACCGGCGCTGTAGCCCCGGGGGGCGATCTTCGCGACCTCGTCGATGACCGGCCGCAGCAGATCCGTTTCGTAGACGTTGTCGACGTCCTGCAGGATGCACGCCACCCGCTCCACACCCATACCGGTGTCGATGTTCTTGCGCGGCAACGGCCCGAGGATCTCGAAGTCCTCCTTGCCGCTGCCCTCACCCCGCTCGTTCTGCATGAACACGAGATTCCAGATCTCGATGTAGCGGTCCTCGCTGGCGATCGGCCCGCCCTCGGGACCGTAATCGGGTCCCCGGTCGTAGTAGATCTCCGATGACGGGCCGCATGGCCCGGGGATGCCCATGGACCAGTAGTTGTCGGCCATTCCGCGGCGCTGAATGCGTTCCGGCGGCAGACCGGTGATCTCCTGCCACAGCTGCGCGGCCTCGTCGTCATCCAGATATACAGTGGCCCAAAGTCTTTCGGGGTCCATGCCGTATCCGCCCTGCGCGACCGGATTGGTCAACAAGGTCCAGGCCAGCTCTATCGCACCCTTCTTGAAGTAGTCGCCGAAGGAGAAATTGCCCGCCATCTGGAAGAAGGTGTTGTGCCGCGTCGTCACACCGACCTCGTCGATGTCGGGTGTGCGGATGCACTTCTGGATGCTCGTCGCGGTGTTGTAGGGCGGCGTGCGCTGACCCAGAAAGTACGGAACGAACTGGACCATGCCGGCATTGACGAACAGCAGATTGGGGTCGTCGAGGATCACCGATGCGCTGGGCACCTCGGTGTGACCCGCCTTCACGAAGTGCTCCAGGAAGCGCTTCCTGATCTCGTGTGTCTGCACTGTGGTTGCTGTCGCTGTCTCTCGTGTCCGATGGCCGTTCGGGCGAGCCTCGCTGGTGTCCCCGACGACGCGATCACCTTACCGGTTTGCAATAAATCCAACGTCCGGGGACAGCGGCCGGCGCCCTTCGCCGGCGGCTCAGCCTTCGATGAAGCTCAAGCGCACCGACCTGCGGGCGTTGTCACGGTTGAG
>JAVHWG010000512.1:0-4183 GCA_032159965.1 Mycobacterium sp. | reverse complement strand
CTGCAACACGAACAGCACCAGCGCGTAGTACACGATCTTGCCCACGATGCTAGAGGCGTCGTACTGGCTCTTGGCGAGAGCTTTTTTGATACCGCCGCGTTCCACGGCGCGATCAAAGCCCACCCGCTCGAGGATCTTATCGACCGCTTTGGCGATCAGCTTGGCGACGATCAAGCCTATGATCAAGATCAACAGGAACGCCACTAGCTTCGGCGCGAATGTGGCGACAGAGCGCCACATGTCGTTCAACGCATCTCTCATGTGCACTTACTCCTTCAAGGTTCGGACGCGGGACGCCATCACTGTTAGCGATGTGTCCGGCGTTTCTACCCGCCAGGCGCGCGATATAACGCTCACGCAAGATATGACGTGATCTGTAAGAATTCGATCTTGAAGCCAGCCGGTTGTGATGATCGACGCAGTGGCTGACCTCGTTGCCTGGTGCCGGTTGGCGGCCGGCATAATGCCTAGACGAAGCCCCCGCCCCCCTCGAGACTCGCTCGTTGCTGAACGCGCGGTAGCGGCGGGGGCTTCGCTAGGCACCCACTCATCATTTCGTGTCAATGAGCAATGGAGCGCCCGCTCAACGCATACCCGATGGCATCTGACCAAACCTTGAGAAGACGGACCCGGCATGTTGTTGAGCACTACCGTTACGGCGTGGTCAATACCCTCACGATCAACACGACCAGCAATGCTGGGGTGCTGGTACTCGAGGTACTCGGCGACCTCGACTTGGCAACGGCCCCTCGGTTGGCCGAGGCGATCACCCTGGACCTGTCAACTCAAGCAGCCGCCGTCATCGTGGATCTCACCCATTTGGAATTCTTAGCCTGGACTGGCATGAACCGTGATCGTGCGAGGCAAGGCATCGGCGGGAACCTCCGTCTGGTTCGCCGTCGCCGCCGAAGGGCCGTGCACAACGGTCCGATGAAGATTGTGGGCTTGGACCGCGAAATAGACCTGTATCCGACGGTGGATGCGGCACTAGCGAGCGGCACTTGATCAGCGCCGGATGAAATTACAAGAAACACGCCGGTTGATCCTTGGTCGACCGTTCTTGTCGGTGCTGGCCGATACCGTCACCGCTCATGGGAAACTGTGCAATGGGCCGTCTCCGCAGGCAATAAGTTCCGTGAGGTCGCCAGGACGACCGAAAACCCGTCCACCAAGCTGCTCGCCGAGGGTCTCACTCATCTCGCCGAAGGCGTCCGCGCGCTAGACCAGCAGGTTGAGGAGCTTCCTAGATCAACTAGCTAAAGGGCATCGAAGTCGAAGCCGGGCTCGGCCTTCGGAAAGCCTGGGCCTGACGGGCGAGCGTTAGCCAGCTCAATCAAACGCACCAACTCCGTGACCTGTTCATGCAGATCCAGCCGGTTCAGGCCAGACTGCCAGCGGCTCAACCACCTCTCGCGCTACACCGATCTTGTCCGGGCCCGTCTTTATTTCATCCACCCGTCGCATGACGTCCGCCCACTGATTGACGTTGGCATTAAATGTCACTTTGGGATACTTTTCAACACGGCGGTCAGAGCATCCGGCGGGACGTAGTTTTCGATGTAACGGCATTTCGTCACCCACACGTGCCCGGGTTCTCCAGACTCCTGCATCTCGTTCTGTATCCGCTTTTTGGTGTCATAACTTTTCGCCTGTTGCGACGATTTGTCGCTATCAATGACGACCGACCAGCTCGAGTCGCGCGCCCTCGAGATCCTGTACTTCGAGGTGTCGGACAGGTGCCGTCGCCAAGGAATCGGCACGAAGATCGTGCGTGAACTTGAGGCGCGACATTCCGACCGGACGTTGGTGGCGTTCAGCCAGGACGCGGACGACTTCTGGGGATCGGTGGGCTGGCAGCGATACGCCCACCCCACCGACCCGCTATATCAGACGTTATTTGTCCAGCGCGAACGTGGACACTAAGTCCCATGAGCGACCTCACGGACGAAGTGGCAATACGCCAATGGCAGGACATCGCCTCAAAGGTGGAAACTGGGATCGGCCAGACGCAAGACCCAAACGCCTTCATCGTCGAACCGAACTCAGAGCTCTCAGTTGACGACGACGCCAGCGACCCGTATCGCGTATCGCACTGCGCTCGCAGCGGCATCAACGCTGGAGTCGACACATGCACGCACTCACCACCCTGATACTCGGGGAAGTCCCGATCATCCACGCAGCCTCCGACTACACCCTGATCCGCGGAGCACTCGAGAATTTCGCCACGGCATTCTGGATACTGCACCCGTCCGAGGGCCTGGAGCGTGTCGAACGAGCACTCCGTTGGAACGCCAAGAATTACTACGACCAAGAGATGGCGACGGCCAATCTCGGTCTGCCCAATTACGTCCCGCTGCAGGACAATTACGACAAGGTCGCCGCCGTGGGCGCGCGTGCGGGCTGTAAGCGCAAACGCAAGGGCATCATCGGCGGCTATACCAGTACCGAGGTCCTGAAGTACGTCGACGCCAACACTCCAATTCAGCCGAGCCCACACCTCATGTGGAAGGTGTGCTCAGGGTTCGCCCATGGGCGCCAATGGGCAAGCTTCGCGATGAACGCGGCCGAGATCACGCCGACCGTCGAAACGGGCGTGAAGTCCGTCAGATTCACCAGCGATCACAAGCGATTGCTCGTAGGTGGTTGGCCGGCCTTCCATCTGATGGACGAGGTGATCCGCTTGTTCAATGACCGTGCGCGCTGAGGATCCCGCACGGGACTACGAAGGAGAACGGGTGTAGCGCGTTCTATCTGATGCGTTGGACGACCCGCCGGCGCGTCTTCCGCACCGTGCCGAGTGAGTGATGCGGGCCTGCCACGACAGGATCGCGGCCATACAGGCGTCAAACTTCCTATCGGGGTGCAGCTTCCCGAGGATCCACTTGCGTTCCCCGCGTTCATCTCGAACCCCGTTGAGCATGTGCTTGCCGGCGTTCCCGACGTGCTCGGAAAGGTCCGGGTCCGCGTCGTGAGTCAACTTCCCCGCGGCGATGGCATCCGAGAAGGACTGGATGGCCGCGATGGTGCGGGTGTACCGGTTCGTCCACCATCCTGCACGACGTCGGGGTATTTACCGACCACTCACCGATCGTGGTGTTCCAATACGGCGGATCGCAGTAGACCTTCTTCACCCGGTAGGTCCGCATCAAATGGGCGAAGGCGGCGGTGACGTCGGCTTCGTCGACCTCCCAATCGTCGTCGGCGTTCGAGGGCCGCGACCACAACCCGCCGAGCTGCTGAAAGTCGGTCTTGATGTCGGTTACGACGAACGCGGTCGAGTCGCGCATCCGGGCGCCGTCGAACCCGATCGTCACCCACGCTCGGTGAGTTCTAGGGTTTGAGGTAGTGATAATTCGGCGCTTCGATAAACTGAGGCCTAACGGATGTAGGACTGCTCGTGCTCGACGGAGAGGTCTTAGCCGGCGTTTCCGACGACGCGGAGGTGGTGCTCGATCCGGAGTCTGCTGAGGGTGCTGCGGCGGCGACCGCGGTCCCGAGGCTAAGTGCGCCCAAGCCCAGGGAGCCGGCGATGGCGGCGGAGGCGGCGATCTTCTTGATGGTGCTGAGCGAGGTCATGTCGTTTCCTTCTTACGTCCTGGCCGGTCTCTCCGGCCGTGACAAAAGGATCGAGCGCAGCCCTCAATGGATTCTCAACGCAGACATTCCGGACGCGGGCCGAGTGTTCGGCCCCGTCCCACTCTCCAGGGGCGGGGCCGAGCATCGCAGCGTTTGCGCCGTCCGTCTGACTTCGAGTGCTCTGAGATTGATGGCGAGTGACTGATCACGCACCCGTTGCGCCCAGGCCATCTCTTCGTTCAGCAGTTGGGAGATGTCCATGAGGTGCCTGCTTCAAGCGTCGTTGTGGCTTGGTATTCCGTCCTACCGAGGTTTCAACCCCCAATGGGCTAAAAGGTCACGGCGGCGGGATTAGGTTTCGGGAGGCGGGGTGATCGGGTTCCGTCTTGTTGTTAACGACACCTGAGTGAAAATGGACGACACCCGAGACCAACGCACCCCCCCTTGCGACGAGTACTTACGCGATTACGCACGCTTAAGTCCTCAACAGATCGTCGCGATCGCCGCGGATCGTATGACGATCGAACGGGCCAAGGGCGTGCTGATGTTCGTTTGCGACGTGGACGCCGACACCGCCTACGAATTGTTGAGGGCTAAAGCCCGCTCC
>JAVHWG010000498.1:0-17058 GCA_032159965.1 Mycobacterium sp. | reverse complement strand
GCCCTTAAATTCGACGCGGTCCTCGATGCGGCGGCACAACATCTGAAAACCACCGCAGATCCCCAGAACCGGCTTCCCTGACCGCGCGTGCCGACTGACAGCATCGGTCAGTCCGCGGTCCCGTAGCCAGGCGAGGTCGGCGACCGTGGCCTTCGTCCCGGGGATCACGACGACGTCGCTGTCGTCGACGTCGGTGGGCTCGACGGTCCAGCGCACCAGCACGCCCGGCTCGCAGGCCAGCGCCTCCACGTCGGTGGAGTTCGACGTGCGCGGCAACCGGATAGCGGCGATCCGCAGCCACTCGGCGCCACGCGGTGGCTGCGGCGCGCCCACGACGCGGCCCGGCACTACCGAAAGTGAGTCCTCGGTGTCCAGCCACAGGTCCTCGACGTAGGGCAGTACACCGTAGGTCGGGCGGCCGGTGAGTCGCTCGAGTTGTCGAAGACCCGGCTCGAGCAATGCGGAGTCCCCGCGAAACTTGTTGACGACAAAGCCTGCGACGAGCAGTTGGTCGTCGCGCTCCAGGACCGCGAGCGTGCCGAAAAGATGGGCGAGCAGCCCGCCGCGGTCGATGTCGCCGACCAGGATGACGGGCATGTGCGCGGCGCGGGCCAGACCCATGTTCGCCAGGTCGGTTGCGCGCAAATTGATTTCAGCGGGCGATCCCGCGCCTTCGCAGATCACTACGTCGAATTCGGTTCGGAGCGAAGCGAGGTCGTCGGCCACCACGGCGGCGAGTTCGTCGCGATGTTTCATGTAATCGCCCGCTGCGACGGTGCCTGCGACCCGACCCCGCACCACAAGCTGCGATGTGCGGTCGCTCCCAGGCTTCAGCAGGATCGGGTTGAACCGGATACTGGGCGCCAGACCCGCTCCCCTGGCCTGCACCGCCTGCGCACGACCGATCTCGCCGCCCTCGATGGTGACCGCCGAATTGTTGGACATGTTCTGCGCCTTGAACGGCGCAACGCTGATTCCTTTGCGCGCGAGCAATCGGCACAGACCCGCCACCACCATCGACTTGCCGGCGTCAGAGCTGGTGCCGGCGACCAGCAGTGCGCCTGCTGTCACAGACTCACGGCAGCGTCAGGATCTCGGCACCGTCGTCGGTCACGACCAGCGTGTGCTCGAACTGCGCGGTCCACTTGCGGTCCTTGGTGGCCACCGTCCAGCCGTCGTCCCAGATCTCGTAGTCCAGCGCCCCGAGATTGATCATCGGCTCGATCGTGAAGGTCATGCCGGGTTCGAGCACCGTGGTGACCGCAGGCTGATCGTAATGCAGGACGACGAGCCCGTTGTGGAACGTGGTGCCGATGCCGTGACCGGTGAAATCGCGAACGACGTTGTAGCCGAAGCGGTTTGCATAGGATTCGATAACCCTGCCGACTACCGATAGCGCCCGGCCGGGCTTGACGGCCTTGATCGCCCGCATGGTCGCTTCGTGCGTGCGCTCGACGAGCAGCCGGTGCTCCTCGGAGACGTCGCCCGCCAGAAAAGTCGCATTGGTGTCGCCGTGCACGCCGTTGATGTACGCAGTCACATCGACGTTGACGATGTCGCCGTCCTGAATGACTGTCGAGTCGGGGATGCCATGGCAGATGATCTCGTTCAGCGAGGTGCAGCAGGACTTCGGAAAACCCTTATAGCCCAGGGTGGACGGGTAGGCGCCGTGGTCGATCATGTACTCGTGTGCGATGCGGTCCAGCTCGTCGGTGGTGACTCCGGGCGCGACGGCCTTGCCCGCTTCAGCCAGGGCATCTGCGGCGATTCGGCCCGCGAGGCGCATCTTCTCGATCACCTCGGGGGTCTGCACCCAGGGCTCGCTACCTTCGGCCGCCGTGCGTTTGCCGACGTATTCGGGTCGCAGGATCACCGAGGGGACAGCGCGGGTGGGTGACAACACCCCGGGGCGCGCGGAACGGACAGCCATATCACCAGGGTAGGCGTTCATCGCTTACGGAACCTGCCCAGCTTCTGCGGACGAGGCCCGCGAATCTTCACCGACCCCATCACCATCCGTCCCGTCAGCACGACGTGGGGCGTGCCCTCGGCGGGCGGCTGCTTGCGCAGGTCCCGCGCGCTGCCCACGTACACCGTCACGTCGTCGATGGACGCGCTCGCCCCGTCGGGCAGCCGGATGTCGACCGAGCCGCGGACCATGTCGAGTTCGATCACCACGACCGGACCCGCGAACCTGGCCCTGCTCAGGTCGAGTTCGACCGACCCCAACCGTCGGACGAGAGCGAGCCGGGTGGGAACGATCCACTCGCCGTGTCGCCGCAGCGATCCCGCCCAGCCTCGCAGCTCGACACGGTCGGTGGCCGACGTGACGATCGCGCCGGGTGCGGGCAGGTCGCCCACGAGCGAGTCGAGATCGCCGTGGGTGCGGGCGCGGGAGACCTGCGAGGACCGTTCGTCGAATTCCTCGATGTCGATCAGCCCGAGCGCCAACGCATTGGCCAGCCTGCGCAACGTGCCGTTGCGGTCAGCGTCGCTGACCCGCAACTCCACGAACTGCTCACCGATGCTCGTCATCGCCGTTCAATTTACCGCGCGAGGCGGATCGCAACTCAAGTCAGATAGTCCGGCGGCAGCTCCGCGAGCATTCCCTTGAGCATTCGCACGGCGTACTCCGAGCTGCCTCCCCCGACGATCAGCGCCGCGAATGCCATGTCGCCCCGATAGCCGGCGAACCAGGAGTGCGAGCCGCCCTGGAACTCGGCCTCTCCGGTCTTGCCGTGGACTTCACCTGAGCCGGCGATGTCCTTCGCAGTGCCGTTCGTGACCACCAGCCGCATCATCGGGCGCAGACCGTCGAGCATCTGGGGCGTGATGTCGGTGCGATCGCCCGTGATCTCCGTCGGCCGCCCCAGAATAAGTTGCGGCACAGGCGTTTTCCCGGCGGCGACCGTCGCGGCGGCCAGCGCCATTCCAAACGGGCTGACGAGCACCTTGCCCTGCCCGAATCCGTCCTCGGTGCGCTCGGCGAGGTTGACGGTCGGCGGCACCGACCCCGACACCGTCGTGATTCCCGCGACGTCGTAGTCCGGCCCGATGCCGTACTGCGCTGCGGCCACCGACAAGCCGGTGGGCGGCATCCGGCTCGCCAGCTCGGCGAACGTCGTGTTGCACGAATTCGCGAACGCGCGCGACATCGGCACCACGCCGAGATCGAAGCCTCCGTAGTTCGGAATGATCCGCTGGCCGATGTCGATGGTGCCGGGACACGGCAGCATCGTGTTCGGGGTTGCCAAGTCGCGCTGGATGGCCGCCCCCGCGGTGATGATCTTGAAGGTCGATCCGGGCGGGAACAGGCCCGTGGTGGCCAGCGGACCTTGCCCGTCTGCCGCTGCGTTCTGCGCAACCGCCAGAATCGCACCGGTCGACGGCCTGATCACGACGATCATCGCCTGCTTCCCGACGCCGTTCACCGCGCCCTGCG
This sequence comes from Mycobacterium sp., assembly GCA_032159965.1. Lineage (GTDB taxonomy): Bacteria > Actinomycetota > Actinomycetes > Mycobacteriales > Mycobacteriaceae > Mycobacterium. The sequence continues at coordinate 13,616 of JAVHWG010000498.1, read as the reverse complement.
CGGCGTTCTGGACGGCGCGATCCAGCGTGATCGACACCGACGGGGCCGGTGTGGCCGGCACCTCGTTCAAGATCCCGACCTCGACGCCGTTCTGGTTGACCGAAGCGATCCGCCAACCGGCGTCTCCGTCCAACTGGGCGATCACGGATTTCTTCACCTGTGCCACCAGCGCCGGCGCAAACCCGTCATCGGTGGGCAGCAGGTCGGCCTGTGGTGTTACCTCCACACCGGGCAGTCTGCTGATCGCGGGGGCCACCCGATTGTTGTCATCGGGTCGCAGGGTGATGAGATCCACCGACGTCGGCGAGGCGCTCGACTGCTCGGCGAGGCGCTGCGGGTCGAGCGTGTCGTCGAACGGCCGCAACGCATCGACGACGGCGCGAGAGGTCGTCATCAGTTGCGTGCCCGCCTGCCTCGCGTTGAGCGTGTAGTGGTAGAGGTAGCCGGGCTTCAGCACGTCGGTGCCGCCGACCTCGTTGACCGACGCACGCCGCGGGGGGTCGGCCCGCAACGCGAAACTCTGGTGCTCACCGAGCTTCGGGTGCAGACCCGCCGGTGTCCAGCGGACCTGCCAACGGCCCTCCTCGCGGACCATCGCGAGCTTGCCCTCGTACGTCCACGTTCGGTTCTTCGGAAGCCGCCAGGTGTAGCGGTAGTTCACGCTGCCGGTGTCCTCGGTGTAGGTCGAGCCGAGGATCTGGGCGTCCAGGTGCTCTGCCTGCAACCCGGCCCACGCCGTGTTGATCGCGGCCCGCGCGTCCTCGGGACGGTCGCTCAGCGCGGCGGCCGCACCGCTGTTCCCGGTCGCGAGTGCGGCGAAGAACTGTTCGGCCACGGGGGTCGGTCCGTCGGGGCGGGGTGTGCAGCCGGCCAACGGCCCCGCGATGAGGACCGCAACCGCGAGAATTCCTGTGACCTTTGATGTCAGAGTTGCCATTGTGGCCAATGTTACGAAGCAGTCACGATCGGATCGTGGAGGCGCACCGAGAGCCTCCCGCCGAAACTGCGGGGAGATCGCCATTTCCGCCCGAAACGCGATCTGTGCGCAGTCTCGGCGAGACGTGAGGGGCGAAGTCGGTGAGTCAGTCCAGCAGGACGGTTGCGAATGTGCCGACTTCGGCGAACCCGACCTTCGCATATGCGGCGCGGGCCACGCTGTTGAAGTCGTTGACGTACAGGCTCGCGGTGCGCCCGCTTCCGACGATGTGTGCGACGACGGCCGCGGTTCCGGCTGCTCCCAGCCCCCGGCCCCGGTGCTCGGGATGCACCCACACACCCTGAATCTGGCCGACGGCCGGCGACTGCGATCCCACCTCGGCCTTGAAGACCACCTCGCCGCGCTCGAACCGGGCCCAGGCGCGGCCCGCCGCGATCAGACCCGCCACCCGGCGCCGGTACCCGCGTCCCCCGTCGCCGAGCCGGGGGTCGATGCCGACCTCGCCGATGAACATGTCGATCGCCGCGACGAGATAGGCCTCCAACTCGTCGACGCGAACTCGGCGCACGCCGTTGTCGATCGCGCACGACGGACGGGCCGCCATCGCCATCAGAGGTTGTTGCTCCCGGACATCGCGGGCCGGTCCCCAGACGTGCTCGAGCCGTCGCCACATCGGCATCACCAGCTCGGCCCTGCCCACGACGGACGAGCACCGACGCGCAGAGCCCATGGCCTTATCGGCGAATGCGTGCAGATCGGCGGCCGCGCCTCGCAACGGAATCAGATTCGCCCCTGCGTAACAGAGTGATTCGTCCGCGCCGCGGCGGGTCCACAGCTCGCCCCCGATCGAGGCGGGATCGATGCCCTGGTCCGCCACCCGCGCCGCGACCATGCAGCATCCGACGGGGTCCGCGTCGAGGACTCGCTGCACTGCGACAGGATCGCGCGCCACCGCAACGCGTCGTTCATCGACTAGGCGCAAGATCGGTGGAGCCGACATCGAAATTCCTTCTGCGGTGCCGAGCCGCGGACGATTACCGCATCAGCTTACGGTCACGACCGGCGAACCGCTGGGACTTGCATCGTCCCCGCGCGCTTCGCCCTCGCTCGCCAGCCGCATCGCCTCTTCGATCAACGTCTCGACGATCTGCGACTCGGGCACGGTCTTGATCACTTCGCCCTTGACGAAGATCTGGCCTTTTCCGTTGCCCGATGCCACGCCGAGATCGGCCTCGCGGGCCTCGCCGGGCCCGTTGACGACGCAACCCATCACCGCGACGCGCAACGGAAAATCAAGCCCGTCGAGCCCGGCGGTGACCGCATTGGCGAGCGTGTACACGTCGACCTGTGCACGCCCGCACGACGGGCACGACACGATCTCCAGACCGCGGGGCCGCAGGTTCAGCGATTCCAGGATCTGGTTTCCGACCTTGACCTCTTCAGCCGGCGGGGCGGACAGCGACACCCGGATCGTGTCGCCGATGCCCCTGGACAGCAGCGCACCGAATGCCACCGAGGACTTGATGGTGCCCTGGAACGCCGGCCCGGCTTCGGTGACGCCCAGATGCAGTGGATAGTCGCACTTGGAGGCGAGCAGCTCGTACGCCGCGACCATCACGACGGGATCGTTGTGCTTGACGCTGATCTTGATGTCGCCGAACCCGTGCTCCTCGAACAGCGACGCCTCCCACAGCGCGGACTCGACGAGCGCTTCTGGGGTCGCCTTGCCGTACTTCTCCATGAACCGCTTGTCCAGCGAGCCGGCATTGACGCCGATGCGGATCGGGATGCCCGCGGCGCCCGCGGCCTTGGCGACCTCGGCGACCCGGCCGTCGAATTCCTTGATGTTGCCGGGGTTCACCCTGACGGCAGCGCATCCCGCGTCGATCGCGGCGAATATGTACTTCGGCTGGAAGTGGATGTCGGCGATCACCGGAAGCTGGCTGTGCCGCGCGATTTCGGCGAGCGCGTCGGCGTCCTCTTGCCGCGGGCACGCCACCCGGACGATGTCGCAGCCGGTCGCGGTCAGCTCGGCGATCTGTTGGAGCGTGGAGTTGACGTCGTGGGTCTTGGTGGTCGTCATCGACTGCACGGCCACGGGGTAATCGCTGCCGACCCCGACGTTGCCCACCATGAGTTGGCGCGTCTTGCGACGGGGGGCGAGGGTCGGCGCGGGCGGTGTCGGAATGCCCAACCCGACTACGGGGGCGCCTGTCATTGCGAGTCTCCTATCTCAGCCTGATCGGATTGATGAAGTCCGCGGCGACGGTCAAGAGCATGTAGCCGGCCAGCACCGCGAACACGACATATGTCGCGGGCATCAGCTTGAGATAGTCGACGGGCCCGGCGGCGCCCTTGCCGCGCGCGGAGCGGATCATGTTGCGGACCTTCTCGTAGGTCGCCACCGCGATGTGGCCGCCGTCGAATGGCAGCAGCGGGATCAGGTTCACCACGGCGAGAATGAAATTCAGTGAGCCCAGGAAGAACCAGAACGCCAGCCACAACCCAAGTTCGACGGTGTCACCGCCGATGATCGACGCACCGACCACGCTGATCGGCGTCTCAGGATCGCGTTCACCGCCGCCCAGCGAGTGGACCAGCGCGCCGATCTTCGTCGGGATCTTCGCCAGCGACTTGCCGAGCTGCACGGTGAGATCACCGGTGAACGCGAAGGTGGCGGGAACGGCGGCGATCGGGTTGTATGCCGTCGGCGGCAGCACGCCCTGACTGACGCCGATCGTGCCCGCCGACGTCGGCTGGTTGTCGGAATCCTTGAGCCAGCGCTTCGTCTGCGCAATGTTGACAGTCAGCGTCAGCTGCTGCCCGTCGCGCTTCACGACGAACGGGGTGGGCCCGTTGGCCTTGCGGACCGCGGCCACCATCTGGTCGTAATTGGCGACGTCGACGTCGCCGACCTTGGTCACCAGGTCTCCGGACTTCAGCCCCGCCGCCGCGGCAGGCCCGACTGCGTCGCCGCAATTACCAGGCTTGCCTTTGGCGATATCGTCTGTCACACAAGAGGTTTTGCCGACGACGGCCGCGGTCGGGGGATGCAAATTCGGCAGGCCGCCGGACACCGCCATCGCATAGATGATCACCAGACCGATGACGATGTTCATCGCCGGGCCGGCGAACAGCACGACGACCCGCTTCCACACCTTCTGCTTGTACATCGCGTACGGCTCGTCTTCGGGTGCGATCTCGTCGACCGATGTCATCCCCGCGATGTCGCAGAAGCCGCCCAGCGGGATCGCCTTGACGCCGTACTCGGTGGAGCCGAGCTTGTTGGGCCGACGGAACGACCACAATGTCGGTCCGAACCCGACGAAGTAGCGTCGCACCTTCATACCGGTGGCGCGCGCGGCCCACATGTGGCCGCATTCGTGAAGCGCGACGGACACCAGGATCAAGACTGCGAACAGCACAATGCCCAGATAGAAACTCATCGGACGGGTGCTACCTCCTGTGCGACGGCGCGACATGCGCGGTCTCGGGCCCAGCGCTGCGCGTCAAGTACGTCTTCCACGGTAGCTGGTTCGGCGGCCCACTGGTCGGCAGCGGTCAGCACGTCGGCGATTGTCCGCACGATGGCCGGGAATGGAATCCGTCCTGCCAGGAACGCCGCGGCCGCCTCCTCGTTGGCCGCGTTGTAGACCGCGGTCATGCATCCGCCGAGTGTTCCGGCGTGTCGTGCCAGGTCGACGGCCGGGAACACCGACCCGTCCAGCGGCTCGAACTCCCAGCTTTGCGCCGTGGAGAAGTCGCACGCCATGGCCGCGCCCGCCACCCGGTCGGGCCAGCCGAGGGCCAGCGAGATCGGCAACTTCATATCGGGTGGGCTGGCCTGCGTGATCGTCGACCCGTCGGCGAAGGTGACCATCGAGTGCACGATCGACTGCGGGTGCACGACCACCTCGATCCGCTCGTACGGCACTCCGAACAGCAGGTGCGTCTCGATCAGCTCGAGGCCCTTGTTCACCAGCGACGCGGAGTTCAGGGTGTTCATCGGGCCCATGCTCCATGTCGGATGGGCGCCGGCCTGCTCGGGTGTAACGGACTCCAGGTCCGCCGCCGACCAGCCGCGGAACGGGCCGCCGGAGGCGGTGAGCACCAACTTGGCCACCTCGTCGGCCCGCCCCGCCCGCAGGCACTGCGCCAGCGCGGAGTGCTCGGAGTCGACCGGCACGATCTGGCCGGGAGCGGCCGCCTTCAGCACGAGCGGGCCACCGGCGATCAGCGACTCCTTGTTCGCCAACGCCAGCCGCGTCCCGCTCTCGAGAACCGCCAGCGTGGGTTCCAGGCCGAGCGCGCCGACGAGCGCGTTGAGCACGACGTCCGCCTCGGTGTGTCGCACCAGCTCTGCGGCAGCGGTGGGTCCGGCATGGGTCACGTCGCCCAGCGCCTCGGCCGCCACAGGGTCGGCAACAGCGACATTCGTCACGCCGGTCGCGGCCCGTTGTTCGGCGAGCAGCTTCACATTCGCCCCGCCGGCGGCCAGACCGACCACTTCGAAGCGGTCCGGGTTCGCGGCGATCACGTCCAAGGCCTGCGTGCCGATCGAACCGGTGCTTCCCAGAACGAGCACGCGGATGCGACTGCTCACCTGCCCATTGTGCCCCAGGCCTGGGCCTTCGGGCGCCGCCCGGACTACCCGGCGCCCGGCGAAGCCGACCCGCCGGTGCTGGATGAACCGGCCAGCCGGTGCTTGTCGAGTCCGTTGATACGTTTCTTGGCCACCACACCAGGTCTGCCTGCGTCATCGGACGTCGCCACCGGTGCGGCGGACGGGTCCGATGACTCAGCCTGCTTGGGGTGCTTGAACCGGTTTGGGCTTTGCGATTGGTGCCACGGCGCTGGCGTTGAGGCCCGGCGGTGGGCCAGACAACTTCGGCGGCGTGGCCGCAATCTGCAGGTCCTGCGCCGGCGCGGCGGCAACGATCTCGGACTCGCGTTCGACGGTGGCGGGTCCGGCCGTCTGCGGATCGATCTTCTTCGGCGGCCCGACGTTTTGCGGCGCTGCCAGGGCAGGACCTCCGAGGATGTGCCCGAATGCCGCCAGCATGTCGTGCAGCGGATGCGGTTGCACGGCCGGCGGCGCAACCGGCTGCTCAGCAGGCGCCACTGCTTCATCGCTCACCAACAGTGTCTGCGTCTGGGCCTGCTGGGCACCGAACGGGAAATTGATCGGTGGGAGCGGCGGCAACGGCGGCAATGGCGGCAGCCAGAACGCCAATTGGTCGTTCGCAAGAAAGATCAACGAGTTGATCGTGTCGACACCGACATTGACGAGTCCCTGAAGGAAACTCACTTGGCCGTTGAGAAGGTAGCCGACGTTGTAGGCGATGCTCCTGGTGATCCGCTCGCCGAAGTTGTAGAAGATCATGATCTGCGGCGCGAGCCAGCCGACGTAGGGCACCCAGCCGGCCGCGTAGGTAGCCAACTCGAATCCATATCGCACCCAGGGCTCAACAGCGTTGTAGGTGTTGATCACGGCGTTGCCCAGCGACGTGGGTGCCAGCTGCGGCGGGAACTGGGGTGTCGGGAGGGGCTGGCCGGCGCTCGGCGGGACGATGAACCTCGCCAGGTCCAAGCTGACCACCGATTCCAGGACGCTCCTCGGCAGTGCCTGCGGTTGCAGTGGTGCCGTGGAGGTGCTGGCCGCGAGCCGAACAGCGGGGACCGACGGAGCCTGCACCGCCGGCGCGACGGCAACAGCGCCTGCGGTGACGACAGCAACTCCCACCGTCGCCGCCTTCTTGATGACCGCCCTGATCGCTGGATTTCGTGGTGCCGCCGACATTGCCCGAGCCAAGTCGCGTGGCAGGCAGTGGACGTTCAGATCTGGGATTCCGAAAGTTGTGCGGGGGCTTCGTCTCGCCTACTGCGGGCATAACGGCGGCCATGCCACGTCGTCGCTGCTCCGGCGACCAGAACTACCGCAGTCGCAACGATCCACGGCCACGCACCGTGCTCGTGCACCCACACAGCCACCTTGCCCTGCAACTGTGCCGCGGCGTTCACCAGTGGGTCCACCGGGTTGCCATGGGCGTGGAAGAGCCGGACCTCGTAGACGCCGTAGTAGCCGACATAGAGTCCGACCGCGATGAGCAGCGCACCGCTGAGCCGGTTGACGAAGGGCAGCACAGCCCTCATCCATTCGCTCACTGCCGAAGTGGCGAAAGCCGCCGCTACCGCCAGCGTCCCGACGACCAACGTGATCCCCGCGGCATACGCGAGATACACCGGCACGGCGCTCAGAACCGTGCCGCCCCGCAGGCCGACACCGGTCACCGCCAGGAAGGGCCCGACAGTACACGACAGCGACGCGATCGCGTAGCTCACGCCGTAGCCGAACATGGATCCGAGCGTGGTGCCCGGTGTCCATCGGACCCCGCGGCCAAACCAGGCGGGCATCAGCAGCTCGCGGCCCATCAGTAGCCGAATACCAAGGGCGACAAGGGCAATGCCGATCACCACGGTGACGAACGGAAGGTAGCTCTGCACCGTCGACGCCAGCGAGACGGTAAGCACCCCGAAGACGCCGAACGTGGTGACAAAACCGACGGCCATCGCCACGGTTGCCGCCAGGGCGCGGCTGAGCGCGCGCAGAGATGTGCCGTGGCCGACGTCGCCGGAGGCGGGTTCGGCGTCTTCACCGCGGACGACCAGGGCCAGATAGGCGGGCAACATCGCGAATCCGCATGGATTCAGTGCCGCGACCAATCCTGCTCCGAAGGCAAGTCCGATCAGTTCCTGGTTCACCTTCGTTCTGCGGCTATCCGAGCGCCGCGACGCGTTCGGCCAGTTCCTGCTGCGACATCGCCGCAGTCGGAGTGTTGACAAAGGTCGAGGACCCGTCAGCCTTCAAGAACACGTACGCAGGCTGCCACGGCACGTTGAAACGGGCCCAGAGGGCGCCGTCCCCGTCGTTGAGGTTCGTGAAGTTCAGTTCGTACTTGGACACGAAGTTCTGCATCTGTCCGACATCGGATCGACTGGCGATGCCGACGAACGTCACTTTCGGGTTCGATGCTGCCACCTGGCTCACGCCTGGCGCTTCTGCGTTACAGAACGGGCACCACGGCGCCCAGAACCACAGCACCGCGGGCTTGCCCTGCAGGCTCGACCCGGTGAACGTCGAACCGGACAGCGTCGTGCCGGTGAAGTTCAGCCGGTCATCGGCGTGCACTCGCGGCGACACGCACAATCCGAGCACCACGGTGGCCACAACCAGAGCGATGGCGAACGACGTCGCGGATCGCAATAGCCGACCGCTCATGACAGTCCCCTTCGGTCGAAGCTGTGGTCGCGCCGGCGAGGCAGCGGGACCTGTCTCACAGTAGTGACACGAGTGCCGCCCTCCACAGGTTCAGGCGTGGCTACCCGCTGGGTGTTTTCCCGACGAAGTTTGCGGGCAGCATGAACGACATGACAACGCTGTTGTGGTTCCGTCGCGACCTGCGTCTGCACGATTTGCCGCCACTGCTGGACGCGGCCGCCGACGGCGACGACGTGCTCGCGTGTTTCGTGCTCGACCCGCAGTTGTTGGAGTCGGCAGGGCCGCGCCGAGTGCAGTACATGTGCGACGCCCTCAGAGGTCTGCGTGACGACCTCGACGGCCGCCTCTTCGTCACGCGCGGTCGACCGGACAAGCGAATCCCCGCCATCGCCAAGCAGATCGGCGCGTCGGGTGTGTTCGCCTCCGACGACTTCACTCCCTACGGGCGCAGACGCGACGACAAGGTGCGAGCCGCGCTCGGCGACGTACCGCTGCACACCTCGGGGTCGCCCTACCTGGTGTCACCTGGCCGCGTGACCAAAGACGACGGAACCCCGTACAAGGTGTTCTCGGCGTTCTTCAGCCGGTGGCGAGCCGCCGGCTGGCGTGCACCTGCGGAATCGAGCGCCGCGTCGGCGGTCTGGGTCGACCCGGCGGACCTGCCGGGCGGTACCGGCATCCCCGATCCCGGTGCCGACCTGGATCTGAAGGCCGGCGAAGACGCCGCACGACAGCAGTGGGCGCAGTTTTGCGACACCGCGCTCGACGACTATGCCGACGACCGCAACCGACCCGACAAAGATTCCACCAGCAGGATGTCAGCGCACCTGAAATTCGGCACGATCCACCCGCGGACCATGGCCGCGGACCTCGACGTTCGCCGCAAGAGCCACGCCGCATATTTGCGCGAGTTGGCATTCCGTGACTTCTACGCCGACGTCGTCTACCACTGGCCGGACAGCACGTGGTGGAACTGGAACCGTAATTTCGACGCGATCGACGTCGACGACGGGGTGGCAGCCAAGAAGTCCTTCGAGGCGTGGAAGGCAGGCAGGACCGGGTTTCCCATCGTCGACGCGGGCATGCGTCAGCTCCGCGAGACCGGCTTCATGCACAACCGCGTCCGGATGATCACCGCGTCGTTCCTCGTCAAGGATCTGCACCTGCCGTGGCAGTGGGGCGCGCGGTGGTTCTTGGAGCAGCTTGTCGACGGTGACATGGCCAACAATCAGCACGGCTGGCAGTGGTGTGCCGGCTCGGGCACCGACGCGGCGCCCTACTTCCGAGTCTTCAATCCCACGACGCAAGGCGAAAAGTTCGATCCCGCAGGCGATTACATCCGCCGATGGGTGCCCGAGCTGGAGAGCGGCGACTACCCACCGCCCATCGTCGATCACAAGAAGGAACGACAGGAAGCGTTGCGGCGCTACGCCCAGATCGGCTGACGGCGGATGAGCGCTCGCTCGAAGGGCCACCGCCTGGTGTGTCAGAATGACAGCCATGGCCAGCACCGAGGTTGAACGACGCACCAAGGTTGACACCGCGGACGTGCCGTCCGCCGAATGGGGTTGGAGCGGCGACGCGCCGCGGCTGTGGCACATCGTCGGCATCCTGCTCGGGCTGTTCCTGCTGGCGATGCTGCACGGCAACCACGTCGGCCGTGTCGAAGACATCTACCTCATCGTTTTCGCAGCGGCCATATTCTTCTTCGTCGGCCGCGACTGGTACCTGCGCCGCCGCGGCCACAAGCGCTAGCCCTCTGCCGCCAACTGCCCACACGCCGCGGCTATTTCGCGGCCCCGGGTGTCGCGCACCGTGCACGGCACCCCTTGCGCGCGCACCCGCCGGACGAACTCCCGCTCAACGGGTTTGGGACTGGCGTCCCAGCGGCTGCCCGGCGTCGGGTTCAACGGGATCAGGTTGACGTGGACCAGGGCGCCGAGCGCACCGTGTAGTCGCTTGCCCAACATGTCCGCCCGCCACGGCTGATCGTTGATGTCTCGGATCAGCGCATATTCGATCGATACCCGCCTACCTGTCTTGTCGGCGTACGTGCGTGCGGCATCCAGCGCCTCACCGACCTTCCAGCGGGTGTTCACGGGCACCAGCGTGTCGCGCAGTTCGTCGTCGGGTGCGTGCAGGGACAGCGCCAGCGTCACGGCCAGACCCTCCTCGGCGAGTTTGTAAATCGCAGGGACCAGTCCCACCGTGGACACGGTCACCGAGCGTTGGGAGATCCCGAAGCCGTTCGGCGGGGTGTCCACGATCCGGCGGACCGCGGCGAGCACGCGGTTGTAGTTGGCCAGCGGCTCACCCATCCCCATGAACACGACGTTGGACAGTCGGTCGTCCCCTTGCCGCTGCGCTCGCCCCGCTCGGCCGCTGGTCTGCGCCAGCTGGGCCGCGGCAGAGCGCACCTGCTCCACGATCTCGGCGGTGGACAGATTGCGCGTCAACCCGCCCTGCCCGGTCGCGCAGAACGGGCATGCCATTCCGCACCCGGCTTGGGAAGAGATGCACACGGTGTTGCGTTGCGGATAACGCATCAGCACTGACTCGAACGTGGTGCCGTCGACGGCCCGCCACAAGGTCTTTCGCGTCTCACCGGCGTCACACGCGATGTCGCGCACAGGAGTGATGAGCGGCGGGAAGATCGCGCCGGCCACGTTTTCCCGCACGGCGGCCGGCAAGTCGGTCATCTGCCGTGGATCGGCGATATGGCGCGCGTAATACTGATGCGCAAGTTGTTTGGCCCGGTAGGCGGGCAGCCCTGCGTCGACGACGGCTGCGATCCGTTCGGCTTCGTCGAGGTCGGCGAAGTGCCGCGGTGGCATCTTGCGCCGCGGCGGCGAAAAGACGAGCTGGGCACCCTCAGGCATGGCGTTTGTCAGTATCTCATTGAAGGTTGACCGAAATTGATTGGACGGGTCGGGCCACCGCGGCCACCATGGCGTGTGTGACCCCTATGCCGTTGCGCTCCGCGTCTGCGCTCATCTTCCTGTATGCGCTCGGCTATCCCATTGGCGCACTTGCTGTTTCAGTGATGCCACCGATGATGGTCCTGGTGTTCCGATTCACCCTGGCGGCACTTATTCTCGGGGTCTGGGCACTGATCGCGAGGGTGACGTGGCCCACAGCAATGACATTGGTGCACGTCCTGGTCAGCGGCCTGTTGGCGCAAGGGGTGCTGTTCGTGGGCCTGTACCTCGCCCTGGAGCACGGTGCACCCGCCGTCTTGGGCGCCGTGGTGGTGTCGATGAACCCGGTGATGACCGCGTTGCTGGCTGCGGTGTTTCTCGGTGAGTCGCTCACGATCCGGCGCATCGTCGCCTTGCTGATAGGCGTCGCGGCGGTGCTGGCCGCATGCGCCGGACGGCTGCTGGCCACCGGCGGAGTCGATGCGGCGATGGGGCTGCTCGTCGCCGCGCTGCTGGGTATTGCCGCCGGCGGCGTCTATCAACAAAGGTTCTGCGCCGCAGTGGATTTCCGGGTGACTGCGACATTGCAGAACGCCGTGTGCGTGGGTCCGGTGGTGGTGCTGGCGGCATTGTCGCCCTTGGCGATTCGCAATCCATGGCACGCAGCGGGCGCGGTCGCTGCGGTCGTGCTTCTCAACGCGACGCTGTGCATGACGATGTACGTGCGGGCGATCAATCTGCACGGCGCCGCGGCCGTTTCGATGCTGTTCTGCGTGATCCCGGCGGTCGCGGGTGTGCTGTCGTGGGCGATGCTCGGTCAGCGGCCCGACGTCGGTATCGGCATGGGCCTGATCCTCGGCGCGGTGGCCTGCTGGCTCAATGCACGAGCCTCACGCCAGCAGCGTCAGCACGATCCAGCCGACAACGGCCGAGGGCAACATCGCGTCGATACGATCCATGACGCCGCCGTGCCCCGGTAGCAACGTGCCCATGTCCTTGATGCCGAGATCGCGTTTGACCTGGGACTCGACCAGATCGCCGAGCACGCCGGTGATCACCAGAAGCAGACCGAGCGGCACACCCACCCACCACGGCTTGCCCAGCAGAAATATCACGATCAACACGGACGCCGTGATCCCGAACAGCATGGAACCGCCGAGGCCCTCCCACGACTTCTTGGGGCTGATGGCCGGAACCATCAGATGCTTCCCGAACAGCACCCCCGCGACGTAGCCGCCGATGTCGGCGAAGGCGACCGTGGCGATCACCGCGAACACCCGGTAGCCACCGTGGTCTTGGAAGATCAGCAGCGCGCTGAAGCTGGCGAACAGTGGGACCCAGGTGGCGAGAAACACCGCGGCTGAGATGTCGCGAAGATAGTTGACGGGTTGCTCCGCGAGACCTTGGCCGACAAGGCGCCACACCATGCATACGACGACGGTCCCGCCGTAACCCATGAGCACACCGCCGGGGCCGAACGGCGACAACGTCAGCCAAATCATCGCTTGGCCGCCAAGCAGCAGCGGGATGACGGGCAGTGCGTAGCCCTGCTCCCGCAGGCGGCGGATGACTTCGTAGGTCGCGATCGGAATGGCCACCGCGAGCACAGGAAGCCACCCGAACGGGAAGAAGAGCAGCACGACGATCGCCATGCCCCCGAGAACGGCACCTACGGCGATCGCGGCGGGAAGGTCGCGACCGGCGCGGGGTGTCTTGGGCGCGTCGGTCGCGTCGGGGTTGCCGGTGTCGGGTGTCGCCACAATAATCAGTCGCTGCTCGGTCCTCTAGACCTCGAGCAGCTCACCCTCTTTGAACTTGACGAGGTCCTCGATCTGCTCGACGTATTGATGGGTCGTCTTCTCGAGATCTTTCTCGGCGTGCTTGACCTCGTCCTCGCCGGCCTCGCCGTCCTTCTTGATGCGGTGCAACTCCTCCATCGCCTTCCGGCGGATGTTGCGCACCGACACCTTGGCGTCCTCACCTTTGGCCTTCGCCTGTTTCACCAGGTCGCGACGACGTTCCTCGGTCAGCTGAGGGATCGCCACGCGGATGATATTGCCGTCGTTGGTGGGGTTGACGCCGAGGTCGGAGTCGCGGATCGCCTTTTCGATGGTGCCAAGCTGACTCTGCTCGTACGGCTTGATCACGACCATCCGCGCCTCGGGCACGTTGATGCTGGACAGCTGGGTGATCGGAGTCATCGCACCGTAGTAGTCGATATTGATGCGCCCGAACATACCGGGATTAGCGCGGCCGGTGCGGATCGACGCCAAGTCATCGCGGGCCACCCCTACGGCCTTCTCCATTTTCTCTTCGGCATCGAAGAGGGCTTCGTCGATCACGGCATCTCCTCAGGTCGTGACAAGTGTTCCGATTTTCTCACCTGCGACCGCCCTGGCGATATTGCCGTCAATCAGCAGATTGAACACGAGGATCGGCATGCCGTTGTCCATGCACAGGCTGAAGGCAGTGGCATCCGCAA
>JAVHWG010000439.1:0-6911 GCA_032159965.1 Mycobacterium sp. | reverse complement strand
ACTGGCGAATACGCACGGAGCCGGAGATCACCTCGGACGAGCTCGCGCTGACGATCGACGGTCTGATAGGTGACGACTCGGAACGGCTCACCGGCGCGACCGCGTTGTCAACGGTACCGTCGGTGCTGCACGAGGTCCGCGAAATGCTGGACCAGTACTGGCCCTCGGTGCCGCACGTTCTCATCGAACCCGGAGTGAGGACCGGCATTCCGCTGCTGGTCGACAATCCAAAGGAAGTCGGCGCCGACCGGATTGTCAATTGCCTTGCGGCCTACCACAAGTACGGAACCCCGGCGATCGTCGTCGACTTCGGTTCGTCGATATGTGTGGACGTCGTGTCAGCGAAGGGGGAATTTCTCGGCGGTTCGATTGCCCCGGGGGTGCAGATCTCATCCGATGCGGCGGCGGCGCGATCTGCTGCCCTGCGCCGCGTTGAACTGACCCGCCCGCGGTCGGTCATCGGCAAGAACACGGTCGAATGCATGCAGTCCGGGGCGGTCTTCGGCTTCGCCGGCCTCGTCGACGGACTGGTTCAGCGGATACGCGATGACGTGGCCGGGTTCGGCGGCGACGACGTCACCGTCGTCGCGACTGGGCATACCGCGCCGATGATGATGCCTGACCTGCACACGGTGCCCAACTACGATCCTCACCTGACATTGGAGGGTCTGCGCCTGGTTTTCGAGCGCAACCGGGAGAGCACCCGCGGCAAGCTCAAGCAGGCTCGCTAGTCGATTAGTCTCAGCGCTGGCAGGTTTTTTCACCGCTACGTCGTGGACAGGACGGCGCGATGAGTGACATGGCGACGGGCGGCGGCGACGCAACACATGTGCCCGGGCCCGAGGAAGTACTCGGACGGTACCGGCTGCTCGCGTTGATCGGCGAGGGCGGGATGGGTCAGGTGTGGCGGGCCCATGATTCGCAGACGGATCGAATCGTGGCGCTCAAGTTGCTCCCGCAGCGGCTGGCGAACGACGACGGCGTGAAAGAACGGTTCCGCCGCGAATGCCGGGCGCTGGCACAGCTTGCTGAGCCGCATGTCATCCCTATTCATGACTTCGGTGACGTCGACGGGCGCCTGTTTCTGAACATGCGGTTGATCGATGGCATCGACCTGCGCTGGGTGATCTCCAACCACGGTCCGCTGCCTCCGGAGCGGGCGGTGGCGATCATCACCCAAGTCGCTGACGCGTTGGCGGCTGTCCACGACGCGGGCCTGGTGCACCGCGATGTCAAGCCCTCCAACATCCTGCTGGATGACGAAGATTTCGTGTACCTGATCGATTTCGGGATCGCACACGATCGGGACGACCCCGTGCTGACCCGCAAGGGTCAGACGATCGGCACATCCGCGTATCTGGCACCGGAGGCGATCGGGGCGGGGGACACGACCGATTCGCGGGTCGACGTCTACGCGTTGACCGTGGTGCTCTACGAGTGCCTGACGGGGCGGCAACCATTCGCCGGCGACTCGGACTCCCAGGACCTGGTCTCGCATCACCGGTTCACTCCGCCGCCGCGACCGAGCAGCGGTACCGAAGTTCCGGAAGCCTTCGACGACGTCATCGCGAAGGGAATGGCGAAGAACCCGGACGACCGTTATCAATCGGTCCTCGAGTTGGCGGCAGCGGCTCGTGCCGCTACGGGACCATCAGAGTGGTTCAGCACCGACGCACCCGTCAGCGGAGGTTGGCGAGTTAGCCTGTCTCGCAGAGCTATCGGCGTGGTTGCCGCCTTATTCGTATTAGCAGTAATAGTCGCTGTGCTCGTCACCTTTCTGATCGATCACGCCGGCCGCTGAACGCCGGGACGAACGGCCCACACGGCTGACCGTGCGCCGTGGGCGGCATCACATCATTTCCGAAACGCACGCGGGAGCCGACAGTTCACGCGCAAGATGGTCGCTGAATCGATGGACCCGGCGAAGGGCGACGTAACAACGATGTACCGACTCATTTTCCGTAGCGCGGACGGCAACACGACGTCCTTCGACGAACAACGAATCGTCCGGGTCGGTCGCGGTGCGGACAATGACATCGTGCTCGGCGCTGCGGGCGTCTCCGAGCACCATGCCGAACTGCGGCCAACCCTAAAAGGGTGGGATCTCTATGACGCCGGCACCAGCGCGGGGACGTTCGTTGGCGGCCGACGTATTGACCAGATTGCGCTGGAAGCGACGACGGACGTGCGTTTCGGCCCCGAAGGTGACGGGGCAGAGGCGACGATCACGATCGACCTCGCTGAGGGCAACTCTCCTCAGCCGCGGGACCCGGAACGCACAGTGCTTCCCACTGACTTGGATTCGACGCCCGACGACCGGGCTGACGCCTTGCTGATCCGGACCCGTGACGGCGACAAGCGCGTTACCGGAACCAAGACGGTCACGATCGGTCGTGACGCGCAATCCGACGTCGTCGCGGACGACCCCGTGGTGTCGCGCCACCACGCCGACGTCCTGAAACGCAATGACGAATGGTGGTACGTCGATCACTCCAATTCCGGCTCCTACATCGACGGCGAACGCGTCAAAGAGAAGGAGATCGACGAGGAGACGATGGTCCAACTCGGCCATCCGGCAGCGGGATATCAGGTCACCCTGGTCCCGGTGTCCGATGTGAGGTCGGCGCAAAACGCCATCGCGGGCCGACGGTGGCGCCGCAGGAGCGTGTACGTCGCCGCGGCGATGGCGGTGGTGGTGCTCGTCGCCGGCGGTGTCGCGGCAAGCTTGGCGTTGAAGCGGGACAGGGCCGAGCCGAACACCCTCACATCCGCCGAGCTCGATCGGGCCAAGCGCGCCAGCGTCCAGATCATCATGCTGACCGACAACGGCACACCCATAGGCACGGGCTCAGGGTCGATCATCAGTTCTGATGGGCTGATCCTGACCAACGCACACGTCGCCAAGCCGACGGCGAAGGGAATGCCTGGCGCAGCGGAAGAGGAAGATCCCGCGTCCTTCAGCATCGCGTTCGCAAAGGACGACAACACCCCGGCCGCACCGAAATATCGCGCGAAGACCATCGTTGCCGACGGCTACCTGGACCTCGCAGTGGTGAAGATCGACGCGAACTCCGACGGCACGCCGCTGGCCGGTGGCAAACCGGACCTGCCTGAACCGATGCCGATCGGCGACAGCAATGCTTTACACACCGGCGACCACATCACCGCTCTCGGGTATCCCGGACTGACTTCGGACCACCGGATCACCGGCCCGTTGACCGTCACCAGCGGGGACGTGTCGGCGTTCAAACGGGACTACGCCACCAATACCGAACGGTTTTGGATCGACATGACCGCGCGGATCGCGCACGGCAACTCCGGCGGTGCGTCGGTCAATCTCGACGGAGGACTCATCGGCATCAACACGCGGTTCCAGACGGGCCAGGGCGGCGAGCCGGGCGCGTCGTTCCTCACCCGGCCGAGCGCGCTCGCGGCCGACATCATTCGGGTCGCCAAGCAAGGCGGCGACCCGAACTACGTCTCGCCCTACCTTGCCAAGATTGCGCGGCTGCCCGGGTCGGCAAAGGCGACGTCGGCTGGTTGGGGAAAGACACGTTCCAACGACTGCGGACCGGCGCGCAATCCCAGAGAGGTCAACGAGCTGAGCGGGGTTCGCGAAGGGCAGACCGTGTATGCGAAGTTCGAGGTCAGCGGGATCCCGGACGACGTACCGATCGTCGTCCAATTCCAGGACGACGAGGGCGGCCTCATCGACGGAATCGAAGGCGTCTGGGAGTCCGGCGACGCCAAGAAGTGCATCAACGCGCCGCTGGAGATCAAACCCGGCCTCGACCGTGTGCTGGCAGTCTTCGGCGCCGGGTACCAATACGAGCTACAGGTCAAGAACGGAGTCCGTTTCGACTGACGGGCTCATCTAAGCTGGCACGTCGTGAGTCCAGCAGACCCCGATAGCGACCTGCCTGAGCAGTTCCGCATTCGGCAGGAAAAGCGCGCGCGACTGTTGGCCGAGGGTGTGGCACCGTACCCGGTTGCCATTCCCGTCACGCACACGCTCAAGCAGATTCGTACGGCGTACCCCGATCTCGAGGTCGATGCCGTCACCGGCGACGTTGTCGGCGTGGCCGGCCGGGTGGTCTTCGCGCGCAACGCCGGCAAGCTGTGCTTTGCCACGCTGCAGGAAGGCGACGGCACGCAGCTGCAAGCGATGCTCAGCCTTGCCAGCGTGGGGCAGGAAGAACTGGACAAGTGGAAGACCGACGTCGACCTTGGGGACATCGTTTTCGTGCACGGAGAGGTGATCAGTTCCAGGCGCGGCGAATTGTCCGTGCTCGCCGATTCCTGGCAAATGGCCGCGAAGGCGTTGCGGCCGCTTCCGGTGGCCCACAAAGAGATGAGCGAGGAGTCGCGGGTCCGGCAGCGCTACGTCGACTTGATCGTCCGGCCCGAAGCCCGTGCGGTCGCCCGGCAGCGCGTCGCCGTCGTGCGGGCGGTGCGTAATGCCCTGCATCGGCGCGACTTCCTCGAAGTTGAAACCCCTATGCTCCAGACCCTGGCCGGCGGCGCCGCTGCCCGGCCGTTCGTCACGCACTCGAACGCGATGGACGTCGATCTATATCTGCGGATCGCGCCGGAGCTGTTCCTCAAGCGGTGCGTGGTCGGCGGTTTCGACAGGGTTTTCGAGGTGAATCGGGTGTTCCGCAACGAAGGAGCCGATTCAACGCATTCGCCCGAATTCTCCATGCTCGAGACTTACCAGGCCTACGGAACCTATGACGATTCGGCGGTGATGATCGCAGGGGTTATCCAGGAAGTGGCCGACGAGGTGTTCGGTACAAGGCAGCTCACTCTGGCCGACGGGACGCAGTACGACATCGGCGGCGAATGGGCATCTGTGGAAATGTACCCCTCGTTGTCAGAAGCGTCGGGAGAGTCAATTACGCCCGACACATCCGT
Source organism: Mycobacterium sp. (assembly GCA_032159965.1). GTDB lineage: Bacteria > Actinomycetota > Actinomycetes > Mycobacteriales > Mycobacteriaceae > Mycobacterium. The sequence continues at coordinate 1,997 of JAVHWG010000439.1, read as the reverse complement.
GGACGATCTCCGTAACATCGCAACTCGCGTCGGTATCGAGCTGCCAACTGACCGCCCGATGGGGCACGGCAAGCTGGTCGAGGAATTATGGGAATTTTTCGTCGGCAAGAATCTTGATGCGCCGACGTTTGTGCGCGATTTTCCCGTCGAAACCACACCGTTGACGCGACAGCACCGCAGTAAGCCTGGCGTGACCGAGAAGTGGGACCTGTATATCCGCGGATTTGAGCTGGCCACGGGCTATTCGGAATTGATCGACCCGGTGGTTCAGCGGGAACGATTTGAAGCTCAGGCCCGTGCTGCCGCGGCGGGCGACGACGAGGCAATGGCCCTCGATGAGGATTTTCTCGCGGCGATGGAGTACGCGATGCCGCCGACAACCGGTACTGGAATGGGCATCGATCGGCTGATGATGGCATTGACGGGACTAGGAATTAGGGACACTGTATTGTTCCCGATTGTTCGTCGGACTTGAACACAACTGTGCGACTCTTATAGCCGAACGCCTTGGCTTAATCGCCGATTTTATGGCACATTGGTAGGCCAGACCCGCGCCACCGGCGCGAGGCCGACAGTTCAGAAGGAAGTGTAGAAAGTGGCTAAGAAAGTAACCGTCACGCTGGTCGATGATTTCGACGGGGAAGCAGCCGCTGACGAGACCGTCGAATTCGGCCTCGACGGTGTGACCTACGAGATTGATCTCTCTTCGAAGAATGCCAAGAAACTTCGCGACGACCTGAAGCTTTGGGTCGAAAAGGGCCGGCGAGTCGGTGGTCGTCGGCGCGGCAGGTCCGGCTCCGGCCGCGGACGGGCCTCGATCGACCGCGAGCAGAGCGCCGCAATTCGGGACTGGGCGCGTCGCAACGGCCACAACGTGTCCACCAGGGGCCGCATACCGGCCGACGTGATCGACGCGTTCCACGCTGCGACGTAGCTCTTCCTTCGGCGGTATCACCGCACGTCAGGCGGACGGCGGGCGTACCGCCGACGGACAGAAGACGGCGGCCAACAGATCTCGCACCTCCTCCGATAGCAAATGCATCGGGTACCTGAAACAATGGACTTTCGCTGCAGGCGAACGCGCCATCTCGGGGAAACGAATTCGGCGGTGTCAGCGTTGTTGTGTGTACAGCGCTGACGGCCCAGAGACAGTCGGCGTTGTCGCGGTCCTGGCTTTCGTTCGTGGAGTAGTCAAGACGCAGGCTGTCAGACGGGCCATTAGAGTGGATGTAGGTACGAGCGGTCACGACTTTGATCCGCGGTACCCACTGGTGAGGGAGAGCAGGTAACCACCAATGTTCGAAAGATTTACTGACCGCGCACGCCGCGTTGTCGTCCTGGCTCAAGAAGAGGCCCGGATGCTCAACCACAACTACATCGGGACCGAACACATCCTCCTGGGTCTGATCCACGAGGGCGAGGGTGTCGCAGCGAAGTCGCTGGAGTCGCTGGGCATCTCGCTCGAGGGTGTCCGCAGCCAGGTCGAGGAGATCATCGGCCAGGGCCAGCAAGCGCCGTCGGGACACATCCCGTTCACGCCGCGCGCGAAGAAGGTGCTGGAGCTTTCGCTGCGCGAGGCGCTGCAGCTCGGTCACAACTACATCGGTACCGAGCACATCCTCCTCGGCCTCATTCGTGAGGGTGAGGGTGTTGCGGCCCAGGTGCTGGTCAAGCTCGGCGCCGAGCTGACGCGTGTCCGCCAGCAGGTAATCCAGCTGCTGAGCGGCTACCAGGGCAAAGAGACCGCGGAAGCCGGTACCGGCGGCCGCGGGGGAGAGTCCGGCAATCCGTCGACGTCGCTGGTTCTGGACCAATTCGGTCGCAACCTGACGGCCGCGGCGATGGAGGGCAAGCTCGACCCGGTCATCGGCCGCGAGAAGGAAATCGAGCGGGTGATGCAGGTGTTGAGCCGCCGCACCAAGAACAACCCGGTGCTGATCGGCGAGCCCGGCGTCGGCAAGACCGCCGTCGTCGAGGGGCTTGCGCAGGCCATCGTG
>JAVHWG010000411.1:0-4637 GCA_032159965.1 Mycobacterium sp. | reverse complement strand
CAACGCGGCGCGAAGCTGCATGCGCTCCCGGCTCGACCGTTCGAAATTCGACACGTACTACCTTCCACCTACAGACCTGTATCAGGTGAGTTTCGCTGTCATAGGGGGCTCATCATCATCTTTCCTTGGGCAGGAAGGTACTCAAACCCGGCCGTGCTCCCCCGGCACCATCACCGACTTCCCCCAGTTCCCGAGTTTCCATCAGCCCCACGGCGTGATCTGGACCTTCAACCCGGCCCGTCCGCGCACCGTCTGCAGAGCGTCGGCAAAACCGTCCAGACCGAAGGTGTGGCTGACCATGACCCCGGTGTCCACGGCACCGGAGGCGAGCATGCGCAACGCCGCAGGAAAGGTGTGGAGCACGGCCATCGAGCCGACGATCGAGATCTCGTCGTTGTAGACGCGAAACGGGGACACCTCGAGCTTCGCCGACTCGGGCGCTACGCCGAAGACCATGAACGTCCCGCCGCGGGCAACGGCCTGCAGCGCCGCCTGGCCGGCCGCCTCGACTCCGGTTGCTTCGACGACGTAGTCGTAGCCGGCCGGGTACACGTTCAGTGCCTCCGGTATCGACGTCGCGGTGTCGAAGCCCAGCTTCGTGGCGAGGTCACGCCGGGACGGGTCGGTGTCGACGACAGTCAGCATCGCGGCGCCGGTGCGGCGGGCGAGCTGCGCGAGAAGCAGGCCCATGGTCCCCGCACCGACCACGAGTAACGACGAGCCGGCAGTCATGTCGAGTCGGCGCAGGCCGTGAACTGCGCAGGCGACCGGTTCGACGAGCGCCGCGTCGGCGAACGGCATCGAATCCGGGATCGGGAAGGCATTCGCGGCCGGAACGGCAACGTACTCGGCGAAGGCGCCGTTGACCGTGTCGCCGATCGCGCCCCAGTGCTCGCAAAGATTGCCGCGCTCACGCTGGCAGGCCGAGCAATGACCGCAGAAGAGCGACGGGTCGACCGCGACCCGGTTTCCGATGGAAAGGTAATTCACGTCCGCGCCGACCGCCACCACCTCGCCGGCGAACTCGTGGCCGGGGATGATCGGGTAGGGCGTCGGCGGGAACTCGCCGTCCACGATGTGCAGGTCGGTGCCGCAGATTCCGGTTGCCCTGACCCGGATCACGACCTCAGCAGCGGTCGGAGCGGGATCGGGCACCTCGGCGATAGCGAAGTCGTTCGGTCGATTCAAGACAACGGCACGCATGGCGCTCCTTCGTTGCGGTGATCAGCGGTGTCGGACTGTGGCCGTCGGCTAGCTGGACGCGGCCAGTAGCCGAGCAAGGTTTCCACCGCAGACGAGTGATACAGCGTCGGCGTCGGCGGCAACGCGTTCCATCTTGTGGTACTCGAACTCGTAGTCGACAAACGGCGAATCGGTTCCCCAGACGACCTTTTCGGGGCCGAGCTCGGTGACGGAGTAGGCGATCTCGTGGACCGGGACCCGCGAAGTCTCCAGGTAGAGATTCGGGGTCTCCTTCGCCAGCTCTACAGCCTGTTCGTGCGACCAGAAGGTCCCACTGTGAGCCATCAGGAATGAGACCTCGGGGTACCGCTGGGCAACTGCCGCGAACTCGGGCGGCGCGTTGTAGAGGTCGCTCGCGCCGTGACAGATCACCACTAGCCCCGCGTCGCGTACCGCATCGAGAACCGGCCCGACCAGCCCGAAGTCCGACAGGTGATAACCGTGCAACGTCGGGTGCAGTTTGACTCCGCGAAAGCCTGCGTCGGCCCGCTTGGTCAACTCGGCGACGGCGCGGTCGCGGTGCCAGGGATTGACGGCACAGAACGGGATCAGCCGGTCCGGGAAGTCGTGGACCGCCGTGGTGATGATCTCGTTGTCGAAGTCCCCCTCGACGAACGGAAAGACCACCGCTTGGTCGACCCCGGCCGCGTCGAGCTTGTCGACGAGTTCGGCCGCAGTCTGGCTCGCGCCGTGCCGCACGCCGAGGTGGTTGTGCGCGTCGATCGTGTTCACGCCTGTCACCAGTACACCTCTCCCTTTGCTTTGCCTGATCGTTGCGGGCGCGCCGAGTACAACCGGCCGCCCGGCGGTGATCCGACTCCCAACGTGTAGGCGAATGTCGGTCTACTCGGGTGCGCATGTGCTCACACCTTGAGTAGATGCACACGCGGAAGGCTAGCGCACAATCAGCCCCCGGCCGCAAGACCCGAAGGATCTTTCCGGTGATGCAAGCCTTGTTACAGGGCCTTTACGCGGGCAATTCGCCGCCCATCAACCTCTTGCGGCCGCGTTGAGTGCACTGTACGGTTCCGGGAATCTGCCCAGGCAGTGAGCAAATGCGCAACCCGCTGACGATGAGGTCAGCCTTTCCCGCGGAAGCGCAGATCCCTCCTCATATCGGCTCGTCCCGCCTGGCCTACTGCGGTTGAGCAGGCCATCACCTCAGGTCGACAGACCGAGTCAGTGACGTTGAAAGGTGCAACAAATGACGGTTGAGAACCTCCCCGGTATCGCTGGCGAGTCCGAGGGCGTGTCGCGACGGAGCTTCCTGACACGGGCATCGCTCATGACGGGCCTGGGCTTGGTGGGTGGCCCCGCGTTACTCGCGGCATGCAGCGCCACGGGCAGCTCGAGCAGCTCCGGCGGCAGCAAGAAGCCGAACGCGGCGTTGGCGAAGTCCGTCGGTTACGACTTCCCGGAGAACTCACTGCCCGTGTACGCCAACCTCGTCAAGTTCGCCAAAAAGCGCGCCTCCCAGACCGGCTACAAGCTCGTCCTGAGCGCCGACGACGGCAAGACCGACAAGGAGATTGCCAACGTTCAGGCATGGATCGACGAGGGCCTCGGTGCGATGGTCGTCTTCCCGCTCGAGCCGACCAGCATGGAGAAGATGGCCAAGGCCGCCATCGACAAGGGCCTGATCTGGGTCTCATACGGCGGTTCCATGCAGAACCAGAGCGGCGCGATCCTGCTCAACCCCTACGAGAGCGGACAGGCGCTGGGCAAGAATGCCGCTGCCTGGGCGCAGCAGAACCTCGGCGGGCAGGGCAAGGCGGCGTTCCTCGTCAACGAGACGATCGACCTCACCCGGCAGCGGGACAAGGGTGTCGCCGACGCGTTCACCAAGCTCGCTCCCGGTGTGACGGTCGTGGCCAAGCAATTCGCCAACTCGCAGCAGTCCGGCCTACAGGCGATGGACAGCATCCTCACCGCGCATCCGGACATCAACATGGTTCTCACGGTGAACGATGACGGCGCCGTCGGCGCGTACCAGTCTCTGCTCAACCGGGGCCGGAACCCCAAGGATCCGAAGACCTACGTCGGCGGCCAGGACGGGACGCAGCAGGCGATGCAGCTCATCCAGAAGGGCGGCATCTTCCGCGCCACCTCGGCCGTCCGGCTCAAGGACATCGGCGACGCGATCATCGATCTGCCGACGAAGATCGCCAAGAAGCAGGCTGGAAACGGCATCATGAATCTGCCGATCACCGTCATGACCGCGGACTCGGCGCAGCTGACCGACTTCCTCGCGGACTACGCGTGACGGGTCCGCAGCCGCGCCTGACGGTGCGTTCAATGCGCAAGTCGTTCGGTGCCTCGCACGCGCTGTCCGATGTCAGCCTCGAAATCATGCCCGGCGAGATCCATGCCCTGCTGGGGCACAACGGGGCCGGCAAGTCGACGTTGATCGGATGTCTCGGCGGCGCGTTCGCGCCGGACGGTGGCGAGATCATCGTCGACGACAAGCGCAGTGAGCGGCTCACCCCGATCGACTCGATCAGGTCCGGCATCGCGATCATCTACCAAAGCCTCGGCTTGGTTCCAACGCTGTCCGTCGCCGACAACATCTTTCTCGGCGGCGAGCTGCGCAGTAAGGGGTTGTTCGTCAACCGGAGCAAGCAACGCCGGATGGCCAACGACGCACTGAGCAGGTTTCAACCGTCGTTCGACTCGGCGGTCAAGGTCGAGACCCTGCCGGTCGCCGAACAGCAGGTCGTCGCGATCACCAAGGCGATGCAGCGCACCCCCTCGGTGCTGATCCTGGACGAGCCCACCGCCGCGTTGTCCGAAACCGAAGCACGCGCACTCGGCAACCGGCTGCGGGAGCTTCGCTCGCAGGGGCTGGCGATCCTGTACGTCACGCACCTGTTGAAGGAGGTCTACCAGATCGCGGACCGGGTGACCGTGCTGCGCGACGGACACGTCGTGCTCAGCGGTCAGGTCGACTCGACGCCCAAGGAGCGTGTCGTCGAGGCGATCGCCGGTGTGAAGGGTGCGGCGTCAGCGCCCGAGCAGGCCCCCGCGCTCGGGGAGACGATGGTGGCGGTCAATGACCTCGCCGGCCCGCGCTTCGGACCTGTGTCGTTCGACCTGCGTTCCGGCGAGGTGGTCGGAATCTACGGTCTGCTCGGCTCGGGCCGCACTGAGATCCTGGAGGCGATCTTCGGACGGGGCGCCGGCACGACCGGATCGGTGCGGGCCGGAAAGCATTCGGGAGTATTCAAGGATCCCGCGCACGCGATTCGTCACGGGCTCGCGCTGGTCCCGGCCGAGCGACTGAAGCAAGGCCTGCTGCCGCCGATGTCCAACCGGGACAACGCGCTGCTCGCCAGCTTCAACCGCCTCGGCAGGGGCGGTTTCCGCTCGCTGGCAGCGGAGCGCGACACCTACCGCGA